>RGGS01000003.1 GCA_010024525.1 Verrucomicrobiota bacterium
AGGAGATCAGCACCACCACCCATGCGGTACCGGTGCGCCAGGTGGGACGAAATTTCAGGATGATGAGCCCGACAATGCAGACCCAACCCATGAGATAGAGGAGTTTGGAGGCTTTTTCCGCCATGTCCTCGTGCATTTCGGCGGCGATGTCACCCTCTTCGTCCAAAGGGGGTTTGATTTCGGACATCTCAAACCGGGTATGGGCAGATTCCCCTGACTGCATGACCACGGGGGTGGCCAGATCAGCCAAAAGGCCCAAGGAGAAACCGACAGCCAGAATCGAGCCCCGGCGGAAAAAGATACCTGCAACCAGGATGGGGGGGACCAGAAGGGAAAGGGTGATGGGAAAATGATTCGACATTACATGGATGTGCTCCGGACTGAAAAAAGAGGGGGTCATGTCCTTAGCATGTAGGGTGAAGGGATTCTTTCCAACTGAATCCTCACCGCTTAAAAAGGGATGATGGATTGGAGTATTCGACCAAGAGCCCATCTTTGCGCCGGAACTGGGCGTGAATTTAGCGATGGGGAGGTGGTGTTCACCGTTTTGGTGGCGGTGGATGGGGGGATGGAGCGAAAGGACTTTGCGGAGGAGATTTGGTCCAAAGAGGAGGCCCGGCCCACGTATTTTTGTTTTTGGAAGGGAAAGTTCCGGGCGGTTCCGCCGGAACCGGAGAAAGAACCCCCAGCGGCCCGGGCGGAGGCGGAGCTGAGGCGAAGGTTGGCCCAACCGGTCAAAACCGAGAGTCCCGAGGCGAGGGTCATCTTTCTTTTTGCCTTGTTGTTGGAGCGGCGGAAGGTGTTGATCGTCCGGGAGAGAACCACGGGTCCTGAGGGACGGGTGACGGTGTATGAGCACAAAACCACCGGGGAGGTAATCTTGGTTCCGGAGCCGGAGGTCAAGTTGAGCGAGGTGGATCAGCTTCGGTCCGAGGTGGAGGCCTTGGCGGCAACCTGGGGGGCATGATTTTCGTCATGAGATTGTCACTTTCGGTCCCTTGCCGAATGGACAAACGGGGCGGATAAGATGGAGGCAATGCGCGAGCGAATTCTGGTGGTGGAGGATGAGGCCGATGTCAGGGAACTCATTCGGCTGCATTTGCGGGCCGCTGGTTTTGATGTCTTGGAGGCCAGCAACGGGGCCGAGGGGCTGGCTATGGCCAAGAATGATCCCCCTTCCGTGATCATTCTGGACCTTATGATGCCGGAGATGAACGGGATCGAGGTCTGTCGTGCCTTACGGAGAAATCCCGCGACTTCCCGCATACCGATTCTGATGCTGACGGCCAAATCCGCGGAGGAAGACAAGGTCGCTGGTTTTGAGGTCGGAGCCGACGATTATGTGACCAAACCCTTCAGCCCGCGGGAGCTGATTTTACGGGTAAGGGCGGTGTCCCGAAGGAAGCCGGACCAGGGCGGGGCGAAGCCGATTCCCGTGAGGGCAGGTCTCGTGGAACTGGATCGGGCGAACATGAACGCAACGATTGGGGGAAAGAAGCTTGGACTGACCTCGACGGAATTTCGGCTTTTGGAGCTGTTGGTCAGGAGGGCGGGCCATATTCAATCCAGAGAATCTCTCCTGAGTGAGGTCTGGGGGTATCAAGCCCACCTGGATACCCGGACGGTGGATACCCATGTTCGGCGGTTGCGGGATAAATTGGGTCGGGCCGGCCGGATGATCGAGACCGTGAGAGGAAGCGGTTATCGGTTGAGTTCCTCGCAGGGTTGATGCTTTTGGCAGGGCGGCCCCGAGGAGGCCGCTGCGTTTTCAGGAGAAAAATGAATTCAGGACGAGGCGGATTCATCGACCCCACCCCACCGGAAGTGGCAGGCTTGAAAAATCGGTCGGATGAGGGAGGGTAGGTTCATGAATGGATGGTGGACGCCCTTATTGGTCATGGCTGTTCTTCTGGCAGCAGGATGGCTTTGGGCATTGGTTTATCGTCCTATCCTGCAGATTCGGAGGCTGGTCAAAGATCTGGCCGAGGGCAAAGAGCCCGTGGGTTTTGTGGCCCGCGGGGCCTGGGGGCTTGGTGGGGTGATTGTCGATTTGGACCGGGTAGCGGAACGGCTGAGGGGAATTTCCTATAAGGCCCAGCGTGATAAGTTCAACCTGCGTACGATTCTGGGAAGTTTGACGGAGGGGGTGGTGATCACGGATCCGGACGGGATGATTCGGTTGGCCAATCTGAGTTTTTTGGGAATGTTCCACCTTTCGGATTTTCCCTTGGGGCAAACCTTCATGGAGTCGATCCGGTTGCCGGAGGTGGCCCGGGCGGCGGATGAAACCTTTGCGGAAAAAAGGGGAAGAAGCATTGAGATCCGCCGGGTCAGTGCGGATCGTCCGGAGACAAAAATCTTTTCCGTCAATTTCGCCCCCATCGTGGAGGGAAATGGGGAACTTTCGGGTGTGGTCACGGTCTTTTATGATCTCTCCAAGGTTCGCCGACTGGAGAACGTGCGCACGGAGTTCATCACCAATCTTTCCCATGAGTTGAGGACTCCTCTTTCCATCCTAGCGGGTTATCTGGAGACCCTGGAGGAACCTTCCGACCTTAAGGGTGCGGAGGGGAAGAAAATTCTCGGTGTGTTGCAAAGGAACTGCGAGAGGTTGACCCTCCTGGTGAGCGATCTTCTGGAACTTTCGCGGATCGAGTCGGGTCAACTTACCCTACAACTGAAACCGCGCTCTCCTTTGGAGATTCTGGAGGAGTTGGAAGAGGATTGGAAACGGGCCTTTGCGGCCAAGAAGGTGAAACTTAAGGTGCAGGCCGATACAAAACTTCCCAAGGTTCTCTCCGATCCTTTGCGTACTGGGCAAATCTTTTCCAACCTGCTGGAAAACGCCCTGCGGTTTGCTCCGGGGGGAAGTACGGTCACTTTGACCGCGAGGGAAGTGGAGGATCCGCGTCTGGTGGAATTTTCCGTCGAAGACCAGGGGGAAGGCATTCCCAAGGACAAGCTGGACCGGATTTTCGAAAGGTTTTTCCGGGTTGATTCGGACCGAGCCCGCGAAAAAGGCGGAACCGGTTTGGGGCTATCCATTGTGAAGCACCTTGTTCAGCTCCATGGAGGCGCGGTCGAGGCTCACAGTGAGCTTGGAGTCGGGACGAAAGTGAGTATTCGTCTTCCAAAATCTAAGCTTAAGTAATTTATAAACAACATATTAAAACAACAAGATATGACATCAAATTGTCACAATCTGTGGCTTGGCTTGGTAAGTTGCTAACCCTTAGGTCAGGAGCATGACAAAAACCGCACTGCCCCTCTTGGGGTTCATTCTGGGGCTGTTTGCCTACGTACCCGGTTCCTCCCGGGCTGAGCAAGTGGTCAAAATCGACGGCTCAAGCACGGTCTATCCGATCACGGAAGCTGTGGCAGAAGAGTTCCAAAAGGCATCCGGCACCAAGGTAACGGTGGGTATTTCCGGAACAGGTGGGGGATTCAAAAAGTTCACCCGCGGGGAAACCGACGTGCAAAACGCCAGTCGTCCGATCAAGGAGGAAGAAGTCAAGGCGGCCAAGGAGGGAAAAATCGAATACCTGGAACTGCCCATCGCGTATGACGCCCTGACGGTGGTAGTGAACAGCAAGAATGACTGGGTGGACTCGATCAAGATTTCGGATTTGAAAAAAATCTGGGAGCCAGAAGCCCAGGGTAAAATCACCAAGTGGAATCAGGTCCGTCCGGAATGGCCGGACAAGGAGATCAAGCTTTACGGGGCGGGGTCCGATTCCGGAACCTTTGATTATTTTACCGAGGCCGTGAACGGAAAAAGCAAAGCCAGCCGGGGCAACTACACCGCCAGTGAGGACGACAATGTGCTGGTGCAAGGGGTCGAGGGTGACCGATATGCCCTAGGTTACATGGGATATTCCTACTTTGCCGCCCACCAAAAGCGGTTGAAAGCTCTGGGGATCGAGTGGGATGCCAAAGGGAAACCAGCGGTAAAGCCCTCGGAAGAGGCGGTGTTGGCCGGCACGTACAATCCCTTGGCCCGACCCCTTTTCATCTATGTGAATGTGAGGTCGTTGGAGAAACCTGAGGTTAAAAGTTTCGTCGAATTTTACATCAAAAACGTGGATCGTCTGGCTAAGGAGGTGAAGTATATCCCTTTGCCGGGAGATGCTTATGGAAAAGTCAAAGGCCGTTTTGAAAAGTTGGAAAAGGGGACGGCTTTTCTCCATCAATCCGATCTGGCTGTGCCGATCTCGGAAATTCTGAGCCGCCCGCTCGTGCCCTAAAAACCCTTTTTTATGCCCCTTCCTCAAGAATCCTCCCGCCGTCTGGATAAGGCGGTGGAGGGGATTATGGTATGGGTTCTTCGACTTGGGGGTTGGGCTTCGGTTTTGGTGACGTTTGGCATCGTCATTACCCTGATCACGGAATCGGAGCCTTTTTTCTCCAAGGTCCCATTTCGCCGCCTGATCACGGACAAAATGTGGACGCCGCTTTTTGCCGATCCCCAATATGGAATCAGCGCCCTCTTGGCGGGCACCTTGGTCACCACCGGCGTGGCCCTGCTGGTAGCCGTTCCCTTGGGCACCATTTTGGCGATTTATTTAAGCGAGTTTGCTCCGGTTCGGCTTCGGGAACTGGTGAAGCCGATGCTCGAACTGCTCAGTGCGGTGCCGACTGTCGTTTACGGATATTTTGCCCTACTCACCCTCACGCCTCTGCTGCAAAAGATTTACCCGGATCTATCGCAATTCTCGATGCTGAGCGCCGGATTGATCATGGGGATCATGATCATTCCTTATGTGACGTCTTTGGGTGAGGATTCGATGCGGAGTGTTCCCATGCTGCTTCGGGAGGGGGCTTTTGCCCTGGGGGATGGAAAACTGGGCGTGGCGCTGAGGGTTGTTTTTCCCGGGGCCTTTTCCGGACTGGCGGCTGCCTATGTGCTGGCGATCTCCCGTGCCGTTGGGGAGACGATGATCGTGGCGATTGCCGCCGGCCTGCAACCGAAACTGACCTTTAACCCCTTGGACTCTGCCGCGACGGTGACCGCCTTTATCGTACAGGTCAGTTTGGGGGACCTTCCCCACGGCAGCATCGGATATCAGTCGATCTTCGCCGCCGGAGCGGTTCTTTTTCTGATGACCCTCGGTTTTAATTTAGCGGGGCATGCACTTCGCCGGAGATTCCATCGTGCTGCCTGAACATTTCCTCGAACACCAAAAGGGGAGGGCTCTGCGGCGCAAAGCCATCGACCGTTGGTTTGGGCGTTTGGGCCTCATTCTAACGCTTGGAACGCTTGGGGTTTTGGCGATCCTCCTTTTGAATTTGGCGGCCAACGGTCTTTTCCGGATCGACTGGCACTTTCTGACTTCTTTTCCCTCCCGGCGAGCGGCCGAGGCCGGGGTGCTTTCGGCCTGGGTGGGGACCGCGTTATTGATGCTGGTCACTGCCTCACTGGCCATTCCCCTGGGGGTGGCCGCGGGTATCTATCTCGAGGAGTATGCGCCAAAAAACAAATGGACGGATTTTGTGGAGATTAACATCGCCAACTTGGCGGGCGTGCCTTCCATTCTTTACGGTCTCATGGCCCTTGGCCTCTTTGTTTATAAATTCCGCTTCGGACAAAGTATTTTGGCTGGAGGAATGGCCCTGGGGTGCCTGGTGCTACCCATCGTCATTGTCTCCACCCGGGAGGCCCTGCGGACGATTCCAGCGATGATCCGGGAGGCCGCCTTTGCCTTGGGAGCGACCCGTTGGCAGGCGGTTTGGCATCACCTTCTCCCTTATTCCACGGGGGGGATCTCCACAGGAGTCATTCTGGCCATGTCTAGGGCGATTGGGGAAAGTTCCCCCCTGATCACCATCGGGGCATTGACCTTTATCGCCTTTCTTCCTCCCCCAGCGATATTGGATCATGCTCCGTTCGTCTCCTTCTCATGGCTTTTTTCCCCCTTTACGGCTTTGCCCATTCAGATGTTTAACTGGGTATCGAGACCGGGTGAGGAGTTTCAGGCGAATGCCGCCGCTGCCGGTCTTCTTCTGATGGTGATCACCTTGGGAATGAATGGGGCAGCAATCTTGCTTCGGCGTCACGCCCAGAGGAATATCAAGTGGTGAGCACCCAACCCCAGTCTCTCTCACCGGCGAAGAACGAGCCTCTTCCTGGAATCTCCCTTGGGGGTCGTACGAACGTGGACCCCGCCGAAGATAAGAGGCCGGTTCCGGCTAAAGTTCAAATTCAGGAGTTAAGTTTTTTCTACGGGACGCATCAGGTTCTCCGCAGCGTTACCCTCGAAGTGCCTAAGGATCAGGTGACGGCTTTGATCGGCCCCTCGGGCTGTGGCAAGACCACCCTCCTGCGTTGTCTGAACCGCATGCATGACCTCTATCCGGGAAATCGCTATGAGGGGTCGGTCAAACTGCAGCCGGAAGGAATCGATATATTGGGTCCAGGGATGGATCCCATTCAGGTGCGGATGCGATTCGGTATGGTCTTTCAGAAGCCGAACCCTTTCCCCAAAAGTATTTATGAGAATGTGGCTTACGGGTTGCGTCTGCAGGGGATGAGCAAACGGAGGGAATTGGACGAGAGAGTGGAAAAAGCCTTGCGGGAAGCCGCGTTGTGGGACGAGGTGAAGAGCCGTCTTCATGGCTTAGCTCACAATCTTTCCGGAGGACAACAGCAACGCTTATGCATCGCCCGGGCCATCGCCACCGATCCGGATGTGGTGCTGTTTGACGAACCGACCAGTGCGCTGGATCCGATTGCCACCTCCAAAATCGAGGAGCTGATCGTCGAGCTCAAGAAACGCGTCACGGTGGTCATCGTGACCCACAATCTCCAGCAAGCCGGAAGGATCTCTGACATGACCGCTTTCATGTACCTGGGGGAGCTGATCGAATTCGGAGAAACCAACCGGGTTTTCACCAACCCCGCCAAACCCCAGACGGAGGATTACATTTCGGGAAGATTCGGTTGAGGATCCTTTTTGACAGGAGTTTGTGGGGGGGTAAGAAAGTCTCATGACTCATCCAACCATGGAGCCCACGGAAGATCGGCTTGAGCGAATCCGTGGATATTTCCGCGGGGAGTTGCTGGTCTTAAGGGAGACCCTGTTGCGCATGGCCAGTTTGGCTCACCAAAACCTCAATCTCGCCCTGGAGTCACTGGTGGAGCGCAACGCCGCCAAAGCTCGGCAAGTGATCGATGCAGACCTTGAAATGGACCGGTTGGAAGTTGAGATTGATGAGATGGTGGCCAAGTTTATGGCTACCCAGGCTCCGATGGCTTTGGCCTGCCGCCTAATGCTCTCCGCCTCCAAAATCTCCAACGACTTGGAGCGGATTGCCGATCAGGCCGTTTCGATCGCCCGGCGGAGCCTGATTCTATTAGATGAGCCGCCGCTCAAACCCTTGTTGGATATCCCGAGGATGGCTCAACATGTGTTGGCCATGATCCAGGCGGCGACCGACGCCTTCGTGGAAATCGCGCCGGAAAAGTGCGCCGAGATTATCCGCATGGATGTGGAGGTGGACAACATCAACCGCCAGTTGGAGAGGGAGTTAACCAGTTTTATGGTGGAAAATCCCAAGACCATTACCCGGGCTTTAAATCTCATGTTGGTGGCCCGTTTTTTTGAAAGGGCAGCGGATCATGCCAAAAATATCTCCGAATTGGTTTTCTATCTCTACACCGGAAAAGATATCCGCCACGAGGCGGAGTTGAGTAAAGCCCAGTAGGTTTTTGCGATTCGGTGGAAGGATGAGGATTAGGTAGGGGATACAAGAAACTTCGTTTCGGTAGGCTCATCGAGCCTGCCCTACTGGTGATCAAGGCTGGATGATTGGAAGACAGGTGGGGAAGGGGTCGATGACCCCGTACGGTTAAATCGCTTACTTTTGTTCGATGGTTAGTTTTAGGAATGCCCTTGGGTTAGTGCCGGCGTTGAATAAATACTCGCGACGTTGGAAGCCGGTTGGGACATTGGTCTGGTTGGAGGTATTGGTGCTGAAGCCTGAGGTCGTCCAGTTCGTGGAGGTGGCCAAATCATAGGTTGCCTGTGGATAGATCAGGAGGTTGGTGTCGTTGGTGCGAACCACGGCTGTCATGGAAATATTAGATCCTGAAAGGGCAGCGAAAGGCAAAAGATTCAAGTCGTTGCTGTTAGTGCCTCCTCCCAGTGCGTATTCCACCAAAGCTGGCACCCCATCTCCATCCACGTCGTTTGTGGGGGAGCTTGCACTGAAGGTGGAGGAGAAGGTGGGATTCGCCACATTAATCAACAGGGACACTTCGGGAGCGGCCAAATAGTTCGAATTGCCCGACTGGCTGGCGGTCACAGTCAGGGATCCTGCAGAAAGGAAGTTGAGGAACCCCCCAGATAACGTGGCCAGGGATGAAGGCGAGATGGAAAAAGTGACCGGCAAAGCGGAAGTTGAGGATGCACTCAAGGTCCTGGTTTCACCCACTTGGGCAGTCGTTGCGGTGAGGAAAGAGATCGCCTGAGAAGCCTTCACCACATTGATATCCGCTGTGTCATAAAAAGTTCCGGACTCCACCTTCAGGACGTAAGGACCCCCTACCGCGATGGCAGTGAGCACTCCATTGGTATCGATGGTCCCACCTCCATTGATCGACCATGTAAACGAAGAAGGTTGGGGGCTTACTTCCCCGCCAAACTGATCCCGCAAAGACGCCGCAAACGACTGGGTGGCTCCGTAGGCAAGAGTGGCTGATCCTGGTGATACCAGGACGGAACTGGCTTTCGGTAGAACCCGAACATGGACCATACTGCTGGTTTCGAGACCGGCACTATCCCTCACGGTTACTGTCAACGTATAGTCTCCTAATTTGCTGAAATAAACGGAGCTGTCCTTCGCGGCATTATTACCGTTTGGGGTAAAATAAGGAGCATCGGGGCCGGTGCCTGCGCTGGAAGACCAAAGATAGGTAAGTCCTGTTTCCCCGCCCCCATCGTCCGTCGCGCGAACGGTCAGATTCAGGGTGGCTCCTTCCAATAAGTCATATCCATCAATCAAAGATTTTGAGGTGGCGGAGGATGACGCAGGGGAAATGATGATGGGGGGTTGGTTTAGGGGTGGGGTGCTTCCTAAGACCACTAGGTCATCCACGTACCAACCCGCACTTGAGGTTGTAGAGTTGCTGCCCAAAACCCAGCGGATTCTAAGATTGCCCCCCGCGTATTTAAATGAGTTGTTGATGGTGATCACAGTCTCAATAAAACCGGAAGAGGTTCCTGTCCATGCAGCTTTACCATTGAAATCACTTGAGCTGGAATTGATTGAACCATTGTAGGCGTTACTGGAAAAGGTCTCATCGGTGTTGGATGTTTCCATGGCGAACCAAGTTGTCCCGCCATTGGTGGAAAGCTCCATTCGACCCCCGTCTCTTCCTGTGCCCGCACTGGTTTGGAAACTAAAGGAGTGCCAAAAACGTACCTGGATGTTAGTGGTCCCTGTCGGGATGGGATAGGAGGGTGAAGTCAGGTAGGTTGTGGATCTGGTCGAGGGAGCGCTGGCGAAGTAGGAATTTGAGGATGACCGGAAGGAGTTAGTTACAACTGACCAGCTGTTACTCGAGCCGGTATTGGTGTAGGTACTGGTCCAACCCGAGACGGTCCCGTCGAAATTCTCCGCCGCCAAGGAAGGTAGAATGGTAAAACCGTTGCTAAGGGCACCAGCCTGAGAGGCGGGATTCGTTACCATTACATTCCAGCTACCGGAACCGTTGGTGGGGAATGTGACGGACCCCTTCAAAGTGGTATTGCCAAAAATCTGGACGTTGGTGGCAACTACATCGGAGAATCCAGGCCGGGTAAATCGTAGGGAGGCATTGGTGGCAAAAAGGCTTCCGGAGACGTCAAAATTGAGTGTTCGCGCATAGGCCGAGCTCGGAGTGATCATATCCACGGTAACGGGTGGCGGGGGAGCGGGTGTGTCGGAAACACCCGAAACCAGCAACGAGTAAGCTTGCAAGTTGTTGCTGAGCGATCCCTGATAACTTACCACCGCCTGATACGTTCCGGTTCCGGATGGGGAATTGAGGACAACCTGTTCGACATTGTCCACATTATTGGTGCCCGTTATGGCATTTGAGGCCATGGAGGCTTGGCTCCAGTTGCCAACAAAGGGCATGACAAAAGGAAGATTCGTCCCCCCATCTGCACGAATCAACTTAAGGTCGAGATTGTTGACCAAGCGGGGAGACCGTGAATCCGCCGTGGACAGGGCCCCACCCGCAGGATCGATCCAGGCCAAGGTCACACGGATTGGGTTGGATCCATCCCAAAGAAACCGGTGCGAAACAGTGCGGTTCGTCACGGAGTCAATCGCCCCTTCGATTATCCGAAGCTTGTTCGTATTTGCTTTTTGGTCGCGAATCACATCCACGGCTGCTTGGGCATTGATCAAGCCCCAACCGTATTGGTAATCAGGGCCGGGATTGCCAAGGTCGTCGGCCGTGTGGATCAATAACCCTTTCAGGGTGCTGGAGCGCATCGCCTTGCCGAAGGAAAGAATGTACTGCTGGGCGACCAGAGCCGCCGTACCCGCGGCATTCGGACTGGCCATGCTGGTTCCCGACATGGTGCCATACGACGAGTCACTGCCGCTCAGGCTCGAGTAGAGGTTGTCCCCGTTGGCCACCACATCGGGTTTGATTCGACCATCGTCCGTGGGGCCGGTGCTGGAAAATCCGCTGAGATTGCCCGAGGAAGGGGAGCGATTGGTGCCGCTGACGGCATCGGAGACGGATCCGATGGTGATGACATTTTTGGCCAAGGCGTCGTAACTAATGGTTTCATACCCCCCACGATAACCGCCGTCACCTGCAGGATGTTTGGTGCTGTCATAAGTAACCACGGTCGTGGCATTGGGGGATAAGCCCACAGTTTGGCCATTCGAGGGATTATCCCATCGATCGTTTCCCGCGCTGCGGAACATCAGGTAGTAAGGAGCGCTGAAGGCCAAAGAATCGGATCCCTGCGCGTAGGTGTTGTACATGCCAAAGTCCGATTCCACCGACGTGTTCGTTGTGCCGTTCCCGTACCATTCATAGACGCGGCTTGGGCTGCCTCCGCCTACATAAACCCATCCGGCACTGTAACCATAGCTGTGGTTGGAGATTAGGATTTTGTTGGTCTGTGTAGCCGTGACGGCCGCGGCCGCGGTCATCTCTGTGGTATCGGAATTCCAGTCGTAAGAATCGATCCGGGCGGCAGGAGCCATGCCCCTTGCGTTGGAACTAATGCCTGCGGCGATCATAGTCCCCGCCACATGGGTGGCATGGTCGATTGCTCCAGCACCATCCTTGACGGTGACGCGCCCACCAAACTCCTGATGGGTAGAGCGGGCGGAACCTCCATCCCACTGCCCGAGAATCATATTTAGACCATTTAAAGAGTATGGACTCACCTGCACGATACTGGCAGCGGTAGAGATGGCGGCATTGACGTTATGGGTGATGAAATAGATCGGGTTGCCGCGATCATCCAGATCGGCAATTTCCCGAACAGAACCGTTGGGAGCTTCCACCCGGATGGGCCAGCCTTTCTCCTTGGCTACGCGTTCGGCTTCGGTTTTTCGTCTTTCCTGGAGTTCGCGCATTTCCGCAACCACGCGGTCTCGCTCTCCGGGTTTGCTGAGGTCAACACCTTGCAGAATATCAGCAATGCTTCTTTTTGAGGCGGGTTGCGAGGTTGGTGCATTTTGGGAAACCTGGCGGACCGCTGGGATGCTTGTGTCGGTCCCCGATGAGTTCCCTGCGGGGTCTAAAGTCTGGTGGGTGGTGTTGGCGGGAAGAGAGGTGGTGGGTGAAGTTTCGGATGAGGGATCGGTGGAGGAGACTTTCGTCGCCCGTGGGGGGTTGGTTGTGCTTGCTTGGGAAGGGGGCTGGGTTAAGCGGTTTGTCTGTGACAAAAAAATGAATGACAACACCCCAGCTAAAGCTGTGAAGGCCACCAAAAGGATGGCAACTTTTCCAAATCGTCTATTCATCTTTTACTTAACTACTTAGACAATAAAGCACGTCTAAGTGTTCAGGCAAACTTGTGGTGCTAGTTGCTGTAGGAAAGCAACTTATGCATTTAATTTAGATTAAGATGAAGGTGGATGCTGGAACTAGCTAGATTAGGTGGATCGAACGTGGGTTTACTCAACGACGACGCGGTAGAAGCGGGCGGCGGAGCTGACAGAATTTTCCGTGTACGAGCCGCTAGTTTGTCCGGTGGCCAGATTGTTCCAAACACCAGATCCGAGGTTGGCTGTGGCTTGAACCTTATAAGTTCTTCCCGCAACGGGACTCCAAGTTATGGTCACGCTATTGGAGGAAGGACGGCTAGTGGAGGCCACAAAGTTGGAGGAGGCGCTCTTGGGGTTGGTTCCAGCGACCAACTCCGCAGCGTTGCTCATACCGTCACCGTCGTCGTCGGCAGTGGGATTCAGGGTGACCACCGGCGCACTTGAAACGGAGGCCGAGGCTGCCTTGGTGTTGTCGTTGGGGTTCACGGCGGTCACGGTGAAGGTGTAGTTACCTCCCGAGGGCAACCCAGAGATCGTCGCCGAGGTGGAGGTGGTCTCGGTGGTGGAGACCACAGTTCCAGAGGAGTTCCGGGCAGTTACCCGATAGACCGGGGTAAGGCCTTCTGGATCTGAAACCGCACTCCAATTCAAACTAGTAGTTCCGTCGGTTGTAAATTGAGCGGAGGAGCTGGGGACGGAATAGATGGGCTGAACCATGGGAGTCCCGCTGACCGCCGGGGGAGCGGTGACGTCGTATAATTTCAGGTATTGGGGCTCAAAAGGATTGCTTCCCCAGGCACCGTCTGTTGCAGGCACGGGGGGCAGGGAGACGTAGACACCGTTGGCCAGAATATTGGCCCCGGTCATGCCGTTTGATCCCCAAAGGAATCTGTTCCTGCGGTCCGGATACTCATTGTTTGGGCCGAGATAGGCGGCGATATTTCGAGGACCAGGCAGACCATTGGGGTTGCATGGAGTTCCAGGCCTTGAAGTGGGGGATATTTTTGCCGAAATTGACCTCGTATTTATCGAAACTGAGGTTGGCCGAAGTGCCGATCTCTTGGCCGTACATGACCATGGGTGCGCCATCCAGCGTGCTTCCCACGGAGTAGCGAATAAAAGCTTCCCAAGGATCGGAGTAGCCGGCCTCGTCATGGGAGGTGTTGTTGAGCAGTACCAAGCCCTGTCCATAAGAGGTGCGGCGGGTCTCAAAGATGTCCCGGTGGGCTGTGGTCGTGGTGGCCGATTGCCAGGGGAATACGATGTTTTCGTTTAGAATGTCAAAGTGGCGGTTGGAGCGGTAGGTCACGGCCCCGCCGTCAAGCGATTCGGTCATGAAGACAAAGCTCCATTTGTGGGTGCGGGCCACGTTGATGACGTATTCCCAGAACTGCGGAGGCATGCCTTGACCGAAATCGGCACGGAGGCCATCGATACCCTTATACGCTTGATCGACTTTGGAGCTGCCCGCCGGAAGGCCTGTCTTTTCCAGCCAGTAAGGAACGTATCGGGCAAAATATTTCCAGACCGCACGGGTGACCGCTCCATTGGAACCAACGACCCCCTTCAAGTCATCCCAAGTCATCTGGTCGTTTTCCAGGGCGGTCGTAGCGCGACTGGACACATCCGTCGGAAATCCGGTGACCAAGGTGGTGTAGCGACCGAAAAAGACATCCTTCACATCGGCCCATTTCCCAAAATCGTTGCGGTCAGGGGCGGTGGCGATGTCGCTGGCACTATTGGCCGGAACGGAGTAGGCGGTTCCGGCCCCGCCATTGGAGGAATAAAAGCGGGCCTCCCGATCCTTGATCTTGTCGGCGGCATTCCACCCGGAGGTGCTTACCGCTTCCGCAAAAATGGGGAGACCAGGGGTAGAGACCTCGCAATCCCAGGCGGTGTGGTTGAAAGGGGCATCCAGCATGACATTCATTCCCTTGGCATCGGCATCAGCCACGAAATTGGAAAAGGCCAGCATCGAGGCGGCCCGATTGGCGGTGTTGGAACTGCCCCCGTTGTAGGCAGTGGTCATGAGCTCGTTCACCTCAAAGAAATTCTTCACCGCATAAGGGGAGCCCGGGTCGTAAGCCGCCCCGTTGAAAATTTCACGCCCCTCGATTCCATTAGGGTGGATCGGCTGGAACCAGAGGGTATTGATGCCCATGTCGCGCAATGAGGTGAGGTTTACCCGGCTGTTGTTGGAGTTGGACAGGGATTCCAGGGTGGAGCGTTGGGCGAAGGAGGGTCCAGTGGCATTGACGTTGAAGACATTAATTTCATAGACGCTAAGATTTCGGGCGAGTTTCGGGGCAACCGTAATGCAGTGGTCGCGCCCGCTGAACCAGGTCCAGGTATTTTGTCCGCTGATCTTGTAGCGACCCGTCAGACGGTAGGCGCCGGTTTTGACGGCGTTCGTGGTGATCGAATACGTGCCCCCGGAACCGGTGAGGGGGATCGCATAAAAATAACCGTTGGTGGGATAGATGCCGGTGGTGTAACCCGCAGGTTTGTTGGTCGGGGCGGCGGGAGGAAGAATGCCGTCGTGAATGCCGTCTCCATCCCCGTCTAGACCAGCTCGGTCACGGTTATTCAGATTGGTCCAAAGTTCGACCTCCGAGGCGCTGATTCCGGGGGAGAAAGAGATGGTGATGGGGACGGCGTCCCCAGCCACCTCATCCACGTAAAGTTTGGAGGTGGTATAATCCGCCGATAGGGTGCCCGTGGTGTCGGTGGTTATGGTGAAAGACGCAGCCGCCACTGGTGCGGTGACAATGAACGAGAAGGGGCTATTCGATGCAGTGGATTGGGTTGCCGTGGTGGCAGAGCCACCATTGTTGTAAATGTAAGTTGGGCTGGTGACGGGGGCACGCAGGGTGACGGCAAAATAGTACTCCACCTGCGTTCCGACGGTAGCTGGCATGGTGACGGTGCCTTTCCAAAATTGGCTGAAATTCCCACTGGTATCCGCGGCTTCATTGGCGTGCCAATTCAAGGCGGTGGTTTGCCAAGCACCTCCGGCAAAACGGTAGAATAGTGTCCCTCCTGTTTGGTCATTTCCACCCACGGCTTTGTAGACCCCTTGATAAAATGTGACGGATGCGCTCGTAAGCGGATTCAGAGGATCCCGCATGCCTGCAGAGTAGACCGCCGAGGGCCTTGTCTCTGTGGGCACGTGCCAAACACTCCCAAGTTGGGCGAATGCAGGAAAAGAGCCTACAATTAAGAAAAGACCTACCCTAAAGCAAAGGCCTTTCATGGGATTTTTTACGATAGCATATGACCCATGGCTTTTCCTGGGATATTTTAAAAAATGCTTCATGGGACGGACACGTTCACCTTGTAGAATTTACTTCTCGTATTCGTTGAGGATGAATCAGTTACCGATTTGGTGGTTCCATCGCCAGTGACTGGAGAGCCAATTGTAGGCCAATTTGTTGAGCTTAGGTTTTCGCTCGCAATGACTTGATAGGTTCGACCTGAAACTGTCGGGAAGCTGACGGTAAAGCCGTTGGTTCCGGAAGAGGAAACTCCGACTGTCGGTAGGCCACTGGAAGGGGAGTTCGGGTTGGATCCAAAGATGTACTCCTGCAGGTTGCTCAAGCCGTCACCGTCGGGATCCCCGCCGGCAGTTTGATTTAGATTCCCAAAGTTGCTGATTTCCCAAGTATCCAGCATGCCGTCGGCGTCGGTGTCGGTATTGTCGGTGCCTTGATCAAAAGCGAGTGTGACCGTGTGAGGACCTTGCCCGACCAGGGCAACCTCCACCTGATGGGTCTGTGCTTGATTGCGCATGTTGATGGTGGAGAAAGCGGCCAATCCATCCGTATCCGTGGCCGTGGCATTGATGCTAGATGAGTTGCCGGAGTTGGAGGTGTCACTGCTAACCTGAACGAAGGCACGAACCGTCCCAGCGGTGGACACATTGGCCACATTGATTCGGTTGGTGGAGGGCAAGGTGACTGCCAACCCGGTCTGACCGCGGATCATCAAATCCTGCAGATTGGGAGATAGACCGAACCGCAGGAACGCCCGGCTGAGTCCGGAGAGATTGTAGGTGGCGGCGAGTCGATCGCTGGAGGCGTTCGCCAAGCGGATGGTCTTGGTGACCCCGTCCTGACTGTTCATCACCCATCCGGTGGTTCCATCGGTGGTGGCGGTCACGGTGTAAAGGGAGTTCACCCGCGCGTTGTTGCCGGCACCTCCGGCATTGATCACCCACCAATCCTTGAATCCGCTGGTGCGATAGGCGTTGACTGCATTGTTGGTGCCGCTGACGTTGCTGTTGCCTTCGTCTTCGGTTTCCGAATTGCTATAGGCGGCCAAGTTGCCGGCTACCTGCCAAATCTTGGAAGTGGCAGGATCGCGCATCCAAGCTGCGGTCATGCGTCCGCCAGATCTTTCGAAGATGGCGAAGAGGCGGGTGTTGTAGAGCAGGTATTCAGGTTCCCCGTCTAGATCGATGTCCTCGGCGGAGGAGCCCAAGGTGGAGGAGTTGGCTGCAGAGGCCCATTGCTGAACCCGGGAGTAAACACCCGCGTGTCGGGTCTGGGCTTGGGAGAATTTGGCGAAGTCAGCCAAGGTTTGGCCGATATTGGTGTCCGGGTTGATGTAATCCCCCGTACTAAACTTGCTCAGGTCGTTGTTGGTTGTGTTGTGGAAGGCGGTTTGGAAGAGCGAGGCGCCCAGCGTGGCCTGGGCCAGAGCCGAGACCGGTTGATTGGTGCTCAGGCTGGAGAGGGAGCCCCAGACACGATCCGCAATGGTATTGGTGACGCCAGGTTGTCCGAAAGCCATGGGGATCGTGACGCCATTCCGAACCAAGAACCTCTTGTTCTTGATCCCTTCCTCGTAGGAGGAGCCGTTGTACCAGTTGTCGTAGCTTTCCTGGTTGGCGTGATCCACCCAATCCTTGGCGGTAAGGGCGAGGGTCCTATTCGTTCCCTGGTTGGCGGAGCCCCAGGTAGTATGATTGTTCCCATCCGTTCCCCTATAGGGAACCCGTCCGGCCGCGATATCGGTGGCGGTTACCAGCTTCACCCAAGGCCGATTGACCAACCAACGAACATTCGTCTCATAGGGCGCAAGAATCCCTTCATTGCCCATGTCCCCGAGATCCCGCCACAGAGTGACCAACTGATCTTCGACGCCGCTGCGAGCGCGGCGGGAGAGAAGCTGGCGGATGGGAATAGCGGTTCCGCCGTCGTAGGACTGTGAGAGGTATTCGGAGGCAGAGTCATGGATCGGGATTATACGCATTCCGTTGATCTCATTGATTCGGTATCCGCTATCGCCCAGAGCTGAGGTGCGGCCGAACCATTTGACCAGATGCCGGCCTTGGTCGGCAAAGGTGTAAGGAAATCCGATTTGACGAACTTGCTCGAGCGAAGCGTTATCAAGAACCCGCTCACATGGCCAGAAAACAGAGCGGGAGGATTGGGCGGAACCGGACCCGTAAATCCCATCCAGCAGATCGCGGGCGGCCATCACGTTTTGGCGGTTCATTTCCAGCGGGAAATATTTCAAAACGTGGTCGGCGTAGGTGGTGCCGAGCAGATCCAGCCATCCTTTGGCCACCGCAGTCTTAATGCGCTGGTTGAAGGCGGGGCCGTCCTTGGTGGCATCGGTGCTGCTGGCCCATTGCAGAGCCGAGGCCAGGGTGGCGGTAAGGTGCAGGGACACGGGGGCCGAGTTGTCTTCATGCACTTTCAGCCAGCGGGAGTAACCCGGAGCGTTGGTGGTGTTGGATTTGATCAGGCCGTGCATGAAAGAGGCGGGCTGCAGGGCCTGATTGGCGTGGGCCAAAAGAAGGACCTTCGCCGCTTTGCTCCGGTCGTTCCAGGGGTCCCCGCGACCAAACCAACTGCTTAATTTCGCGTTCAAGGAAATATTCGAGCTGTCCTTCCAGTAGTCGGAGCAGATCCAATCCTCGCCGATGGTATCCCGCAGATCGTTGCGTCCGGTCAGTTCTCCCGCGCCGGCCGGGTTGTTGGCCGTGCCGTCCTTGGTGGTGTAAACTTGGAAATGAAGGGTATTGGGATTTCCGCCCCAGCCCAGATCCCTCAAGGTTTGTCGGTTGATGGAAAACTCGCAAGCGTCTTGAGAGCTGCTCCATTGCGCTGCAACCAATCCGGTGGAGCCGATGCCACGACTGACAACCCCATATCCTGCCGAGGAGGGGTCTTGATAGACATTGTCCGTATTGCTTCCGGGGTTGGTGTCCACATAAACGGTGCCGGTATTCTGTCCCCAAACAGCCACCACCGCCTGCCATCCCATGGTGGTCGTCAGATCCACTTGGTCGGGCAGGGCTTTTTCGCCCACGCCGGTATTGCCGACGTTGATCACCACATAAAGGTCGACATAGCCCTGCCAGGCATTCGCTTGAAGATCGAGGAAGTCGGCCCGGAAGTAGAGCTTACCGTCCCCGCTAGCAGCAGTATCGCCCCCGTCGCGGAAAGAGAAGGCCACCAGATCCCGTGACGTGTCGTAGCCATCGTAAGTTCGATAGATATCGCTGACATTTCCCCCGCTGTCGTACTCATCCAGGGCCATCAGGTCATCCGGCTTCCAATCGGAGAAGGTGCCGATCCGGATGGTTCCTTCACCGGTGACGGGGGCGATGCGGTCATCTTTCTGGGGATCGGTTCCTGCCAGATATTCCTGCAGGTTGGTTTTTCCGTCCCCATCAGGATCGCCGCTGGCCCCGTGGACCGGATTCCCGTCGTTCGCCACCGCGGTTCGGTAACTCTCGGTACCGTTGTCCAGAGGGTCGAGCCCATTGGAAACTTCCCAACCGTCCGGCAATCCATCGCCGTCGGTATCCGCCTTCAGGGGGTTCGTTTCGCTCCAAGCTTCGCCGGCGTCATAGACCCGATTGCGGTTGGTATCTCCGTCGATATAACCATTCCCGTTTTTATCCTCCCCGTAACCGTCCTTCAGGCCGTCCCCATCGGAATCCGGATTGGTCGGACTCGTTTCAGTCCAATTTTCGAACGAGTCGATCTTGTCGTTCGGCCAGTCCCCCGCATTGGGTCGGGCTGTTTTGTAATCAGCGATGGTAGCGTTCAGCGGTAGGGTTTTACCGTCCCCATCCGTCCATCCGTTGCGATTGGCGTCTTCTGTGCCGTCCAAGATTCCGTCCCCATCGGTGTCCGGGTTCGTGGGGTCGGTGACCGATCCGGCGGCTTGTCGAGAGCGGTTATCGCCCAGGCTGAGGGACCCAACTCCTGGGACCGTTCCGGCATTCTCCACCACGGCGTAAAGGGGAGGATCCATGTCTCCGATGAAGTTTTTGTAACCGTCCCCGTTGGTGTCCGCCGTGATATCGGTGCCGGGGTCAGTGGCGGTGCGCCATCCCACTTCCAGGGAATCGGGCAAGCCATCCCCGTCGGAATCCGGGCAGTTGGGCAGGGTTTTGCCGAAAGCGTAGTAGATATGAACGTCTCCATTGGTCCAACCGTCGGAACTTGTGGACGGCAGATTCTTCACCGTGGTTTCGTTGAGGTCGCTCAACCCGTCGTTGTCGCTGTCTGAGTCGGTGATTCCGGAGGGTTCGCGCAGGATGACCCGGGCGTTACGGCTCGTGGAAGAGGAATCTGCCCCATTGGTGCCCGTGGCGGTCAGTTGGTAATTCCCGGCAGAGGTGATCATCCAGGGAATATTCCAGATCTTGGAAGTGGAATTTACCGTGGCGGTGATTCCGTCCCAAGTTCCGTTGCCATTGGTATCCACCAAGGAGGCTTGCTCGTTTGCGTCCCAGACTCCGTTGGCATTGAGGTCTGTGAAAAGCTCTCCCGTGTCGTATCTTCCGTTATTATTATTGTCGATATAGGGCTCAGCGGCATCAAACTGGCCGTTGAAATTGGCATCCACGTAAACCTCGTTGAGGACAGTGATCGAGGGGTTGCCGGTCAGGGTGACGTTGTTAACCGAGAGGCTGGTCTGAACCTGTACGGTGAATCGCAGGCTGTCCGCTCCGGGCAGATCGGGAAGAATAATTTCATAACTTTTTCCATCCGAGTCGCGTTCGGGGGGATTGGTGATGGCGATGAAAGGCTTGGAGCTGGGATAAGCCTTCACAAAGCGAATATCCTCCAAGACCACGCCGGAGACCGGGTCATTGTAGGTAACCCGGAGGCGATGCAGAAAGTTGGGTTGATCGTTGTAGAGATTGGGAAGCTTGATAGCCAACTCACGGAACGCCCCATTGGCACCATAGCTACCCCAATTCATCGTGGTGTTGTTGGTGGTTAGAAGTTGGGTGATCGCGCCTCGGTCAGTGCCCGATTCCGTGCTGGCAATGCTGAAGTTGACCCGGTCCAAGATTTGTTGGTGGGACAATCCATCCGCGATCGGGCCGGACAGGTAAACCTTCATGTAGTAATTGTCACCCACCGTGTCCCCATCCCGCTGCGGCCAGGCGATATTCAGCCGCATGAGGGGGCCAGCAGTGTTAAGCGTGCGAACGATTTCTGTGACGTTGGCCGCCGCCGCGCTCAGGGTGAAATTGCGGGAGGAGGAAGCTTCGACAAAACGAAGTTTAATCTGGGCGGTTCCGGAAGAGGGGATGTTTTTGTAGCGGAAGCGGAATTCGCGGTTCAGGGGATGATCCACAGCGGGATTCTGGGTGACTTCGCCGACCTGGACCCAAGCTCCGATGCTGGAACTGACATCATACACCCCGTTGCCGTTGAGGTCGGTGAAGGTTTCGTTGGTGTCATACACCCCGTTGCCGTTGGCATCGATGAAAGGATCCCCGCCCGCTCCGTTGCCATTGGGGGATTGGGTGATGGCATCATCGTTGCTGGCGTCGCTGTCATCGATGTGGGCCCACACCTCGGTGACGGTGGCATCCGCGCGGATAACCATCTCATAACTGGATCCTCCAACGGTGTCTCCGTTGTTGCCGGGATAAACCAGGGCGGCCTGGGGCGTCTGGGCATCGTAGTAAAAAGTTTGGGTGAAGGTCTGGTAGAGGGGGGCCTGGCCATCGCGTTTGAGGAAGGCACGAGCCCGAAGAACGTGGAAGCCATCCTTCAATCCGGTGGTGAGGGAGTTGTAGTCGTTGTGCAGGTGAAACTGGACATTGGCGGGGTTGAAGTTGGTGATACTGAAGGTGGTCAGCATTTTCTTTTTGTAAGCGACGGAAATGGGGCCGTTAGGAAACCAAGAGGAAGTGCCAACCCCTTCGTTTTTATAGGCACCAATTTTGTAGGTAAATTGGGTGCCGGAAGCGGGCTTGGGGATGGAACTACTGGACCACCAGTCGTCCGTACCCTGATTGTGGCGCCAGAAAAGTTCCACCGCCTTGGTGGTGCCCCGACCGATTCCACCGGCGCCTTCGGGGTAGCTTCCGTCCGTTGTGTAGTAGACAAAAAAGCGGTAACCGCCACCGACGGAGTTGCTCTTGACCCAGATCACCACATCAGAGGGACCCTCCACAAACTGTAATCCGCCCACTCCTGCCGTTCCAGCGGTTCCGCCCACCGAGTCATTGGGATCGTGATAGAGCCAAGAAGGTTGGTTGCCGCTTTCCGTTCCATAATCGTTAGCCGCGGCGGGACCGTTGTTCGCCGTGGCGGTTCCACCGATGGTTTTGACATAAGTTTCCGCCCCCGGGGAACCGATCTGGCATCGGACGGTATTAATAGCGGCAAACTTTTCCGGATGTTGGCGGTCGCGGAAAATCGGTTGTTCATATCCAAGAAAGGTGTCGGTGCGCAGGCCGGGAGGATTGTCGCGCTTGGTGGCATCGGTGATGCCAGCGGGGACGGTGCCGTTGAGGTCAACTCCGCCATCGAGTTTGAGCAGGATGTTTTCCGCCGAGCCGTCGGCCCGGGCCAAAATGGTGAACGGCGAACCGCCTTTCACCACCGGAACCTTCATTCGGTAGGTGAAGGGAACCATGTCGTTGGAGGAGTCGAAGCCGCGGTTGGCCAGCCCGTAAGGATTGTAGGTGGAGTCGCCATCCGGACCGTCCTTGCGGGTGGTGTAGAGGGTGGAGCATTCCACCCCGTTTTGGTACAAGGTAAGGGCAGATTCGGGCCAAAGTGTGGAGAGTTCGGGAGTGCGGTAACTGAAAATGTAGTAGCCCCCGGCAGGGACAACCACTGAGCCCAGTTCGTTCCCGTATTTGTAAAATCCGGCCTGATACGATCCGTTTGGGCCGGTGGCGTATTGATATAAATAAGCGCCAGCCGGAAAACTCGAACTGAAGTTTCGCGCCACCCCGGAGGCGGTGTTGTCGTTCAGCATGACGACCATGGTGACATCGCTGGCGGCGCTTCGGGTCGTGGTGGATCCATCGGGGTTACGGTTATCGCGACGCTCGTAGGCGAGAAAATCGTTATCCCCATACAGCCCGCTCTGAAATCCCCGGGCAAAGTCTCCGTTGATCTTGGCCAGATTGGGAATTCTCGGATCCCCCCACTGCCCAAGGTACGCGGTATTGGCATTCCGGGGAAAAGCTCCCCCGGAATCTCCGAGAACCTGGGAGTGGGTGTTGCCGTCGGAATAGACCAGCCCCAAGCCTTCGCGGGTGTAGTACATGGCGTGCTGGAGTTGGCGCTGGGCGGCGTAGTCGCTGTCATGGCTGGTGGCGTGCATCACGCCCAATTCCGGGCTGAAGCCGCCCGCCCCCCGGCCGTCCAAGCCGAAGAGAGTGGCGCTGGGATTGCCCAGTACGCCGTTTAGTTTGCTTCGGAGATCATTATCGACCAGCCGCATGCCGGCACTCCAGTAGCCGGAGTAGCCGGGCGGCTCGCCAAGATGTTCGCCGAAAACCATGGCGTCGTCACGGGGGCGTTCGACGTCGAAGACCGAGTCGCGGAAGTTGGTGTCGGTAAACCCCCGAGTTTTATGGAACTGCTTTTGGATTCCCCCGCAATAACCCGCGTCACTCGAGTCCTTGTTGGCACCACTTTGCATCCCGAAAAAGTAATCGGGCACGTGCTTGACGGCATCGAGGCGAACTCCGTCGGCCTTGGTGCGGTCGATCAGCCAGCGGGCGGCGCGGATGAGATAAGCGCCCACGTCCTCGGTAAAAGCCGCTTTGTTGGCATTGATGTAGGCTTGCGCCTTGGCGGTGACTTCTGCGGCCGTGGCGTTGGGTCCCAATTCTGCCCGAGCCTGATCGATCAAAACGCCAAAGTAGGCCTCGTTACCGTTCTTATCCCTGTCGTATTGCTGCGGTCGTGCCAGATCGCGGACAAAAGAATATTTTGGGGCCGTGCTTCCCTCGGACAGGCCGAAATTTGCGTTGGGGGTTTCATGGGCGATATCGATCAGGTCGGCCAGTCCTAGGTTTTGCACCTGCCAGGAGGAGCTCCAGTCGCGGCAGTTGTCCCATTTCCGGTAGAAACCGTCCTCGGTTTTTCTTAAATGAAAATCCTCGGGCACCATGCCGGGATAGGTGTCGATAGCGGTGCTTTCGTTATAGCCGGGCACATCAAAGGCTCGGTGATTCATGATGTTGTCGAAGTAGACGCGGATGCCAAAGCGGTGGGCGACTTCCATCATGTAAAGCAATTCGGCCTCGGTTCCGTAGCGGGTGCTGACGGAATCGCGCTGGTTTTTGGAACCGAGATCGAAGGGATCCCAAAGATCGTACCCGACCGAGAGACCTCCAGAGCCTTTGGTGGGCGGAGGAACCCAGAGGGACGTGTAACCTGCTTCGGCAAGTTCAGGCATCTTGGCGGCGAGATCTTTCCAACTGGTATTAAAGAGTTGGAGCATCGCTTCGCCTCGCGCGAAGTTGGTTGCCAAGGAGATGCACACGCTGAGTGTGAACATCCACCGGCGCAGGATGGCGGTGCCGAATTTCATCGCATTTGCATCCAACAATAATTTAAGCACAAGTAGGTCATTTTGAAATAGATAAGGCCTTTTATTGGATTGCCCATGTACCAATTACGTTCAAACAAAAAAACACCTGAATCACAGGTGTTTACACAAATAAAAAGGGGAATTTTATTGGCGATTAAATGAACTGTTCACTAAAATAATCAAACCTAGAGCTTTTTCGTGATCTGATTCAGATCGGATTTGATTTGTTCAGCCAGAGATTGCGCGCTTTGAAATTTCATCTCCGGTCGAATGAAGCGGTGGAACTCCAGGTCAATTTCGGCTCCGGTCAAATCCCCGGCGTAGCCGAGAAGGTGGGCCTCAATCCTGCGATCGCGACCGTTGAAGGTCGGTCGCGTCCCCAGATTGATGGCAGCGGTGAAGAGTTTCTGTTCGGGGAGAACGGCGCGACCGGCAAAAACTCCATCAGGTGGAAGACATTCGTCCTCAGTATTCAGGTTGGCGGTGGGAAAACCAATCTCCTGGCCCCGACCGTCCCCCGGAACAACCTGACCGAGCAGGGTGAAAGGGCGGCCGAGCATCTCCGCACT
>RGGS01000021.1 GCA_010024525.1 Verrucomicrobiota bacterium
GTTGAAACTGCCGAGTCCCCGCTCGTCACACAGCGCTTCTGCCTCGCGGATCCGACTGCGCATGGTCATTGCGAGAACATCCGGTCGGGCCGAGTGTGCCTCCCAATACTGGCGACCCTCCTCGACCAACTCATTGATGCCATTGCATCGCAAGAAGTCGGCTTGTGTCGAAACCTTCACATCATTCAGATCCAATTGGTCGAGACGCGACTTCACTCCCCTTGCCTACCCGCTTCCTCTCTTGCCGACCAGTCCAACTCTTCGAATTGCCCATCGCTTTTTCACAATTTTTTTGGCACGGTTTTGCAGTCATGACTCTGCATGAATTCCCCACTCCCGGCGCCTGGATTGATGCCATGGTAGCCGGTTGGGAAGCCCTCGGCGGGCCCGCCCTCAAGGCCCGCGGAACCTTTAACGTCTCCCTCTCCGGCGGTTCCACCCCGAAAGCCCTCTACCAAAAACTGGCCACCCTCTCTTGGCCTTGGTCCGCCACCCACCTCTACCTCGGCGACGAACGCTGGGTTGCCCCCGACCATAAGGACAGCAACTACCGTATGGTCCAGGAGGCCTTCCACGGCACCGGCGCCAATATCGAGCGCGTCCATAGCGAGATCGGCACGGCCGAAATCGGGGCCCGCGACTACGAAAAACGTATCCGCACCAATTTGGGCGATCCGCCCCGCTTCGATCTCATCCTTCTCGGTATTGGGGATGATGGCCACACCTCTTCCCTCTTTCCGGAAACGGCGGCCCTCAAGGAAACCAAACTCCTCATGGCTCCGAACTTCGTCCCGAAACTCGGAGTCTGGCGTGTCACCTCCACCTACACCCTCCTTCGTTACGCCCGGGCCATTTGGTTTGTCACCCGCGGTCCCTCCAAGGATCCCTATATCCGCGCCTTGGCCGCCGAGGATGCCACCGCCTCCTTTCCAGCCGCCAAGGTTCGTAGTGACCGCGGAACCACGGAAATCTATCATTGCACCTCGCCATGAGCCCAACCGCTCCCGCCCCTGCCAAGGCCAAAGCCGCCAAAACTGCCCCGACGGTCGCCGCTCAGCCCAGCCCGGCCAAAACGGCCAGCGGATTCTCCCGCCTTTTGTCATGGTCATCTTTGGAGCCAGCGGAGACCTGACGAACCGCAAGCTCGTCCCCGCCCTCTTCGGCCTCCAACACGAGGGAGCCATGCCGGCTGACTACTCCATCATCGGATTCGCCCGCCGCCCCAAGAGCGACCAGGAATTCCGCCAGGAAATGAAGGAGGGTCTCGACAAGTTTTCCCGCCTTCGTCCGGTCTCGGATGCCGACTGGAAAAACTTCACCCCGAAACTCTCCTACCACCAGGGAAACTTCGACGACCCCGCCGCCTATCAGGCTCTCAAAAAGACCTTGGACGAATTCAAGAAAACCCGCGGGCTCACCCAACACGTCTGCAGGCCTGCCTTGACGAATCAAACCTCTTCCGCATCGACCACTATCTCGGCAAGGAAACCGTCCAGAACCTCCTTTACTTTCGCTTTGCCAATTCCATCTGGGAACCGATCTGGAACAGCAACCTGATCGATAACATCCAGATCACCGTGGCCGAGAAGGAGGGCGTCGGCACCCGGGGCGCTTTTTACGATGGTGTGGGTGCCATGCGTGACATGGTGCAAAACCACATGATGCAGTTGCTTTCCATCACCGCCATGGAACCGCCCGCTAATCTTTCCTCCGAATCCATCCGCGACGAAAAGGTGAAGGTACTCCGCTCCATCCCCACCCCCAGGGCCGAGGTCATTCCCGCCAGCACCGTCCGGGCGCAGTACGATGGCTACCGCCAGGCCGACCGCGTCTCCCCCGACTCCTCCACGGAGACCTATGCCGCTCTCAAGCTTCAAATCGATAACTGGCGCTGGTCCGGCGTTCCTTTCTACCTCCGCACCGGCAAAGCCCTCAGCACCCGTGCCTCCGAAATTGTCGTCGTATTCCGCCGGCCCCCTGCCGCCCTTTTCCGGGCGGAGTTTGGCGATCTCCTCCACCGCAATGCCATGCATATCCGTCTTCAGCCGGACGAAGGCGTTCATCTCTGCTTCAACGCCAAACAACCCGGCCGTAGCTCCGTCCAACCGGTTGATATGGAATTTTGTTACTCCACGGAATTCGGCTCCTACTCCCCGGAGGCCTACGAGCGTCTCCTGGGAGACGCCATCTACGGCGACTCCACCCTCTTCACGCGTGCCGATGAGGTGTTGGAGGCTTGGCGTATTGTCGATTCCATCCGGGATGGCTGGAAGAACAGTCCCATGGCCAAGTATCCGACCGGATCTTGGGGTCCTGCGGAATCTGACCGCATGTTGCAGGCAGACGGCAACAACTGGGTCGACCTCGACGCCCGCGCCAAAGCCTGATTGTTTTTAATTTCCTGACCGTCAAGTAGGTAGGAGCCGACCTCCGGGCGGCCCGCATCGGATGTTGTACTTTCCATGATTCTATCGGCCTGCCGAGCCGTCGGGCCCTAACTAATCCTCATCTTAATCTTAATCTTGATCTCAACCCTCTCCCTTCCACCTCCCGCCTGCCCCCTTCCAACAGTCGCGGGGCTTCGCCCCGCCTATGGCTGACTCACCTTCAGTCGCATGAACATCCTCGTGGCTCCCGGCGGATTCGTCACCGTGGCCGTCACCTCCTCGTAATCCCCCTTGTCCGTCACTGTCTCCTGCACCCCGTTGGTGTCCCAGGAGGCGGAGGAAAGATCCCCGTTGGCCTGCACCGCGGCCGAAACCCCGCTGACTCCCTTCGCCCGCCGGTAGGTCATCGAGACGGTGTTGCTGGGCCCATTACTCAAAGTCATCGCGCTGCCGCTATTGCCTGCGGCCAACGCCGGATCTAACCCCAGATAAAACTCCATCAGGTTGCTCATTCCGTCTCCGTCCGGATCGGCATTGGGCAAGGCATTATCCCCCGTCAGCCCTTTCTGCGTCGCCCAGTAGGACAGGGTCACGGCATCCACCACCGTCAAGGTGCCATCCACATACGTGAACGCATAGTTAGCTGCCAAAAAGGTGTTGGGCGGGATCGTCCGTGGGGCCACCGGATCGGACGGAGTGATCAAATACGTTCCCGCCAAGGCATTGCTGGCCGTACCCCCGTTGGCCGTCAGGGTCACCGTGCCGATTCGCTCGCCGGCCACCAGGCCGGAGGAGGTAAACTTTGTCTGCCCCACGCCCAAGAGCAATTCCGTGCCTTTCAATTTCGACTGGTCATTCGCCCGCAGGGTGGCCGGTTTGGCCAAGATTTCCGCCAACAGACCCGTCGGCTGCGTCAACGTGTAATACCCGGCGGCACTCCCCGTCAGGCTGTAGGTCACCACCACTTCAATATCCGGTCCGGCATTGGCCGAGACAAAGTCGGCCAAGGGAGTACCCAAGCCCAGGTTGGCGGCATCCTGCCCCTCCACTCCCACCAAGCCCGGGGATCCCGTCAAAGTGGCGGTGGTGGTTCCGTCATAGGTCTTGGGGTTGGCGGTCACCCCGGAAACCGAGATCTCCTTTTTGGCCACCGTGCTACTGGCCGTGGCCACGTTGACCGGCGTTGCCGCCAGACTGGTGCACTGCACGTTGCCCGCGTACGTTCCCGGCACGGTCGTGGCCGCCAACCGCACATAAACCGTGGTGGCCGCCAGCGTGCCGGAGGATCCTACCGTGACCGACGGGGCATAATCCGTCGCCGCCGCCCCCGTGGCCGAAACTTCATACCCGCTCGGTGCCGAAACCAGGATTCCCGCCGCTAGGTTTTCCCCGCTCAACCGGAAAGTAGTCGGGGTCGGCGAAGCCGTCCCATACGTCGTGCTCACACTACCCAAGGTTCCACTTGTCGAAATCACCGGTGTCACGTTGGAGGTGGTGACCAAAGTTCCATTTACCACCAAACTCGCCTCACCGGTCGTTGAGGTTTTATAAACGTACCAGGTACCCGTAACATTGGTGGACCCCAGATTCACCAAGCGGAAGTTAACGGGGACTCCGTTCGATATGTTCTGCAGGGATGCGTTTGTGCTTAAATCAATGGGCCCCAAAGAGGCGCCGCTAGAGCTGCTGCTGGAGAAACTCAAATTTGCAACATCGGCAAACGCATTCGTCCCCACTTGTACCTGCAACACCCCATTGGTTGGTCCAGTGGCTGATCTGCGGTAATACAATTTGCTGATGTTCGTGATAGTCATTTTGTAGCCATTCGTGGGGGTCAGGCTAAAACTAATGAACTGATTCGCGGCCACCGCGCTAGAGACCGTCCCACTGGCTCCCTGCAACCAACCATTGGCCCCCCAGCCGCCAGCCGAGGCAGTGCTGGTCGTCGTCAACCCAGAGCCCCGGGTCAACCCGACCGCCGATAAGTTCGCGGCGAGGGTCGTCGGTGCCAAGGGTGACGTTCCATAACTGGTTTGTGAGCCCACATCCCACGCTGCCAACGTGATGACCGAGGAGGCAGGCGCCACCACGAGGGTAAGGTTCTTGGTTCCCACGCCCGCCGCATTACTAGCAGAGAGAACCACGGTGTTCGTTCCGGGTGTCTGGGGTATTCCGAATACTAATCCGTTACTGTTGTTAACGCTTAGTCCAGTTGGAAGATTCGAGGCGTCAAAGGATGTGGGCGAATTCGTCGCGGTGATTTGATAGCTAAAGACCTGACCCGCCGTTCCATTGGTGGTGTTCGTACTCGTAATCACCGGCGGCAACAGAGGCCCGATGGCAAAGGTCACGTTGGTGGAGGTTCCCCCGAACGAGTTGCTGGCCGAAACCGTCACCACATTGGTCACCGATTCTGTGGGCGTGCCACTGATCAAACCGCTGGCAGGATTGAGGCTTAGCCCGGCGGGAAGGTTGGAGGAAGCTCCAAAGGAGCTGGGCGAGTTGTCGGCCGTGATCGCATAGGTCAAGGGGTTGCCAACCTGCCCGCTCACGTTGGTCGCGCTGGTAATCGTGGTCGGCGCGGCGCTGGGGGCCGTAGAGGAAATGACGATGTCATCCAGGAAGAGCCGCTTTTTGCCAACGGTTTGGAAAGTCACCGAGGAGGTCGACGATCCGCCCGAAAGATTAAGGCTCTTAGTTTCAAAGGCATTGCTCATCGTCGCAGTGTAGGAGATCGAGTTCGAAACCCCATTGGCCACCACCACCACCGGTCCTTCCGCTGTGGTCCAGCCTTTGACCTTGAAGCTAACACTGAATGCTCCTCCGTTCGCAGAAAGGTTAAGTGTTCGAGTTGTGATTGAGCCTGCGTTCCCACTGGAACCAAGTTTGAGGGCACCGCCAGCTTGATAAGCAGTAGCTAACGTCGGAAAATTACTGTTAACGCCCCATGAGGTAGTATTGTTAGTTGAAATATTGTCCCCATTGGTGCACGAGGAGAAATTTTCGCTAAGATAAGTCACGGTTCCTCCGCCGCTCGCCGGCGCGATCCCGATCACCAGGTTGTTCGACCCCGTGCCCGCCACGTTGGAGGCAAAAATGACCGCCGTGTTGGTTCCCGCCACCGTCGGTGTCCCCGTGATGGCCCCACTCTGGGAGTTTACGCTCAATCCCGCCGGCAGATTGGAGGCTCCGAAACTGGTTGGACTGTTCGAGGCTGTGATCGTATAGGAGAAAGCCGTGCCCACCGTGCCACTGGCCGTCCCAATGCTGGTAATGACCGGAACCTGCGGCGGGGTGATCGTAAAAGTCACGTTGCTGGTGCCCCTTCCTGAACTGTTGCTGGCGAAAATCTGGGCCACGTTGGTGCCCGCCAGCGTGGGGGCTCCGGAAACCAGCCCGTTGGTGGTGTTCACCGAAAGACCGGTCGGCAAGTTGGAGGCCCCGAACGAGGTGGGTCCGTTGGAGGCGGTGATCTGGTAGGATAGGCTCACCCCCACAAACCCGCTCACCGCGTTGGTGCTGGTGATGACCGGCGGGGCCGCCACGCTGCCCGCGTTGCGGGGATTAGGTGTGCCGGTGGTGAAATCCGCGGCGTTGTTGTCGGTATCCGTCGTCCCGCCCCCGGCCCGGAAAACAGCCGTGGTGGCCGAGGGGGCTGGCGCCGGCCCGGCTCCCTCGTACCCGTTGGCCGTGGTGCCATACCCCACCAAGTCTTGCAGCCCCGTGGATCCCACGGGATTGGCCCCAGAAAGTGCCGTCGTCGAATTTACCAAGGCCACCTTTCCCGCTGTGGCTGACATCGCCGTGGCTCCCGTCGCGTCCGGGGTCGGCAAGGCCGAGCCGGTGGTTCCTGCGGTGCTCATTGCCACGAGGAAATATTTCCCCGCTCCGATCGATCCGATCAGCGTCGCCGGGGTCCATGAGGTCCCCGCGGCGCTGGCGTACTGAACCGACCAACCGGCCAAGGACTGGCTCGTGCCGCTCCGATTGTAGAGCTCGATGTAATCCTGGTTGTAGGTCGCTCCCGAATTCCCTCCGCCCCCATACACCTGACTTATGATCACCGGGGTTACCGGGGCCGGACCCAGCAGAAAAGTATAGATCACTGTTCCCAAATCAGTCGTGCCGTCCTTCAGGCTCAACACCGCATCAAAGGTCGCCCCTAATGTCCCGGCCACGCTGAAGCTGAAGTTTTTTGTCACGGCCGCACCGCCCGCCGTCAAACTCCCGTAATTCTGCACGGCATCCGCACCAGGAGTCACTCCATTGACCGCCGTCAGGGTCGCCGTCACGTTAGCGGCATCCAGCGTTCCCACATTCTTCAGCGTGAATCCCACCGTTACGGCCTCATTGGGATCGATCGCGTTGTTGGCCGGGCTATTGCCCTCGGTCACTAGGGTGCTGCCGGCGGAAACGACGGCCGCCGACTGCACCTCGTTGACATTGTAGGCCACCAAAGCGAAGTCCTGATCCAAAGAGCTGCTGTTGTTCGGCACCCCGTCCGAATTGATGTTCGTCGCCGCCACCGTGATCACCAGACTCCCTGTCGTTCCCGCGGGCAAAAATACGCTTTCCACATTGTTGCGCGCGTCTGCCGAGCCGCCGGTGATCGAAGTTCCCTTGCTAAAGACGTTCCCCTTGTAGCTCGTGCCATTTACCACCACCGTGAGGTCTAAATTGTTTTTGTAGGCGTTTCCAGTTGTCGAGCCCGGCGCATCGGTCCAAGCCACCGTGATTCGCACCGGCTTGGCGCTGGAACTGATCGTTCCCGTGTAACTGCGGGTCTGTCCCGAAGCCGTGAAAAGGTCCACACCAACTTGATCCCGCAAAAGCCGTGGCGTGGCGTCAAAGGAGGTATCGAGATTGACCATCCCCATCCCCTGATTATTGGAGTAGAGATTGTCATTGGCGGAAACACCCGTCATGTAGCGGGCGGCATTCACCATGTAGGCCTTGATCATCGCTGGACTGGCAGGGTTCGCCGCCGTCGCCCATCCCTTGTTGATAAACCACTGCCAAACCAGTGCCGCCGCACCCGCGACTCCGGGGGTGGAGTGACTTGTGCCAGAGGAAGCGGTGTAAAACTGCTGGCCTGCGGAGGGGAAATAGATGCTGCTCACCCCGCCGCTCACCCCTGATCCATCAAAGATCGCCAGCTTCGTTCCCGTTCCACTCATCGTCTTCACCGCCTGTGGCACCCCGCCTGAAACGTGGGTTCCCGGCGCCACAATGTCAGGCTTGGCTCGGCTGTCTGCACAAGGACCTCGACTGGAAAAATCAATAATGTCGTTCGCACTATCCGCCCCGATGTCGGCCACCCCGCTGCTATCGGCCCCACCGAACGGCTGGACGTTCTCCGCCGCTCCGGCGGTAATCACGTTTTTGGCTGTGCCGGGGGATCCCACCGTCTTGGTCCCTGATCCGGCGTTGCCGGCCGCAAAGACAAAGGTCATCTGCTGGTTGCCCGCCGTAGCCACGGCCGACCCAGTGGGCTGGGCGTCACGCACCAGTCGGTCATAATTCTGGGCATCCAAATCATAGGCACCGGCCGTGTCGGCTCCCCAAGAATTGCCGCTCACCCGGGCCCCGTCCCGGTAGGCTCGTGCGGCGAGGTTATCGTAGTTGGGAGTCGTGAAATTACTGGCATCGAAAATGATCGATCCCCCCAACTTCACATACGGACAGACCCCCATACCGAAATGATAGCCGGAGGAATCCACATGGGGCGACGTGTTCAGATTTACCTGTCCCCCGATGATATGGGCGTTGAGGTTCCCGTGCCCATCCTGCGCCTGCGTCACGCTGCCGGTGTTGGCGGTGCCCTCCAGCCGGTTATAGACCACCCGCGAGGGGCTGTTGGTGATCGTCCCATCTTTATAGAGAGCAAAGTGGTTGACGTTGGTGGTGCCGTTGTCGATCGGTGAATCCGTTACATCCACCACCAACCCCGAGCTATCGAACTGCGCTTGGGTAAAACCTTTGTCAGTCAACCATGCCAGATATCCCGATCCCAGCACGGGAACACTTCCGTTCAGCTGCGCCGCCATGATGATCGCCTGCCTCTCGCACATCATTTTTGGCAATGTGTAGGGTCCGATCGAGATGATGTCCGGCTGTTCCGCCAGTTTGACAATTTCTGCCGGAGGAAGACGTGTGATGATGTTGTAATATTTTCCGGCTGCCCCTTCTTTGAGGGTGGCGGAAAGCTGCAGAGATTTGATCTTTTTTAGCGTCTCCTCATTGGCCTGCGGATGAAGCACCATCTGGATCGCAAAAAGCTCTGGCTCGGTTCGTTTGGCCGGAGTTTTTCCGTCCTCGGATAACGCATTGGGCTGGATTTTGTCTTGGGGGCGATAAGTTCCCTCCCAACGGACATAATGCATGTCCGCCATCTTCTTTTGCATCGCGCTCAGGACTTTCCAGTCACCGTAAACCAGATAGGCGTTTTCCGGAATGTAATCGATGATCTCGACGCCTAACCGCTTGAGCTCCTCCATCCACCCGGGTTGCACCGGTCCGTTCCACTGGATCAACTGCAGACGCTTGCCGGAGAAATAGGCCAAAGGTTGGCGACGGGCCTTGGTCGCTGGCAGGTCCGTGTTGATTGGACCGGCATTGAGATAAATCACATTCGGCAGGGAAGGTTCACTCCCCGAAGTCGAAGAAGTGTTCTGGGGAGCAGGGCCCGAGGTAGCGGGAATTCCCCCACCCGTTCCTCCGGCGGAGGGGTTCGGTTGAGAACCGTAGGTCGCATTCGGAGCGGAGGAGAGCTCCGAACTCTTGGGACTGACACTCAGCCCATCGACTTTTGCTGAATTCCGGTTCCAAAAAAAGAAGATCAGAAGGAAGACAATCCCCAACCCAAAAAGGATTTGGAAACGCCGATTCATCAACACACTTTCGATGGTTTAGGGGCCATCATGAGGGTCTGTTATATCTATACTCGTATCTCCCGTTTAATCTAGGGATTACTGCAGATGTATTGTTACATTATAGGGACAAAAATAATAATCTCCAATAATCCTATCGCATTCAAGAGCAACGCTTTGCGCCTTGATTCTTCTTTGTCTTAATTTTAGTCCGACTCCTCTTTCATGAGATTCCCCATGGCTGGTCCGCCCAACGCTCTTTCCTCTACTTCCCCATCATCCTCCAGACCCCGTCCCAACCCGCACCCGGAGGATGTTGCCGCAGAATTTTGACCCTCTCCAAAAACGCCCGGGCCGGCGCATCGGCATACTTCTCCACCAACTCCTGGAAGATCATCTCCGCCGCCGGCCAGGCCTGCTTGCGATACGCCTCCAACCCCTCAGCAAAACGAAGCCTTCGTTTGTCCAACTCCGGAGACAGCTTGCCCTGCAACGAAAGCAGCTCGTACACCTGCACAGGATCCGTCTTGCCCTTGACCGCGATCGAATCCACCTCCCGGGTCTCCACGATCCGGCTGGCCATCCTTCCCGTCTCCTCGGAAATCAGAATCCGTGTCCCATACACGTTGTTGGCCGATTCCAGCCGGGACGCCAAATTCACCACGTCGCCCATCACGGTGTAACTGCGGGCCGTTTCACTTCCGATGTTGCCGACAATCACCTCCCCGGTGGCCAACCCGATCCGCAGATTGATTTCTGGAACATTTTTTCGCAACCCCATCAGCTCGGGCAGCTCCGTCCGGAAACGCGCCAACGCCTCCACCTGCCGCAAAGCTGCACGACAAGCCGCCGCCGCCTGCTCCTCCTCCGCCACAAAAGGCGGTCCCCAATAGGCCATGATCGCATCCCCGATGAACTTATCGATGATTCCATGCTCTTCCCGCACACACTCCGACATCAGGGTAAAGTACCGGTTGATCACATTGACCAGACCACCCGGGGTCAGGTTTTCCCCCAAGGTGGTAAAACCCACCAAGTCGGCAAACAATACCGTCATCACCCGCTTCTGCCCCGCCACATCCTCCGGTCGGCCCGGCAGGATTACCTTTTCCACGATCCGCGGATCGATGTAGGAGCCGATCGCCTTCTGCAGATTCTCTTTTCGCTTCAACTCATCCACCATCGCGTTGAAGCTGTCACCCAACTGCCCGATCTCGTCCTCCGGTAGTTTGCCCACGTGGGCACTCAGGTTCCCCCCTTGAACCGCGCGGGTGGTGCGCAGCAGTTCCAGCACCGGCTTCGCCATGTTCCGGGAAATGACCCAGGCCGCACCCAACCCCAGCACCACCGCCAACAACGTCGTGGCGGAACTGCTGATCAACACCCGGTTTTTTCTATGTTCCGCACGGATGGCGGAGATCTCTGCCATCCGCCCGGTAATGTCCTGCAGTTTGTTGCGCAGAGTTCGAAGCTCCGTTTGTCCCTTGAACGTGAACTCCAGTAGCTCCTTGGCCTTGGGCCGATCCCCCGCCTTTCGTGCCGCCAGCGTTGAACGCGCCAAATCGGTGGTGGAAGCAAAACTGCTTTCGATCTGCCCCACCACCTCGCGTGTTTGGGCGGCCAATTCCCTTGCTTGGGGCTCATCCGGCAACACCTTGAGATCATCACGGAGTTGGGCAGCTAATTCATAAACCCGGGTGGTGTTTTTCTCAAAGTTCTCGGCGGCCTGCTTAATCGTCTCCGCATCGGGTTGAGGCTCGCCGTACTCGCGATAAAGCCGCTCGAATGCAATCCGGCGAAACAGGCCCGCCTCATTCAGATCCGCCGCCTTGGCCGCCAACGGAATCGTTTTTCGGGCCACCGTGGCCACGTCCCCCCCCAATCCTATGACTTCGATATTGGTGGTGATCGCCACCACCACGGTCAGGGCAATGATCCCCACCGCCAGGGCAAAGATCTTAAGGGCGATCGAATGTTTCATGCTAAGGTGGGGGGGGGGGACTTATTTTTTCCGGGCCACAGGTTTGCGGACGGACTGAATCTCCTTCGCCATCTTTTGGTACCGATGCCAACCATAAACTCCTGCCACCACCCCAACTGGGACACAGAGAAAACCGATCGTCTCAAACCACTTCTCCATGGCAAAGTGGACAATGGAAACCCCGGCAATGATTAAGGTGATGGCCAGCCGGATATAGGACAGGAAGGTCCGCTCGTTCGCCAAAATTGTCCGATCGATCGCCAGTTCATCCCGCAGGATCAACGCGCTTTTCTTGAAACGTTCGTAGGGTCGGCTCTCTTTCACGAACCATGATCATGCCTCAACCCCTCCCAACCCTCAACTCTGGAGGCCGGGCCCGGGCCCGGC
>RGGS01000201.1 GCA_010024525.1 Verrucomicrobiota bacterium
GGGTTCTGGGATTGGCGGGGCTGTTCCGGCCGGTTTTGGCCCCGAACGTGAACCAGCTGGATTTGGCCGTGATGCTGTTGGCCACCTTCGTGGTTCTTCCGCTTTTACGGGCGGATGAAAAACAACGCAGATCTATCGGTGTGGCTCTTTTGGTGGGGTATGGTCTTTATCTTTCCCACCTGCTTGGGCGTTCCCTTTCCTCACCATCGTGAAGAGCAGGGGAAGGGGTGCTGGGGAGACCCCTAATCGGAAAGGTGCCATTTCGGGGGTGGTCTGGCGGCTCGAGGAAAAGACCGGTCGACACGGGATCACCATCGGGGAATTGATGCAGGCCTTGGAGGGAAAGGGGCATGCGGCGATCATGGCCATCCTGGCGATGCCTTTCTGTTTTCCGGTACAGATTCCCGGACTTTCCACTCCTTTCGGAATTATTTTGATTTTCAGCGGTCTGCGGGTCTCCTTTGGTCAGGCTCCTTGGCTGCCGGGATGGCTTCTGGTGCGGAAAATTTCACCCAGTACCACCGATGGATTACTGGAGGGGTTGCGAAAACTGGCGGTTCCGGCGGAAAAGATTCTTCATCCGCGGTTGAGTTTCCTCTGTCGGAATATTTTTCTGCACCGAATGCACGGGGTATTGATTGCTTTTCTGGCGATCCTGCTGGCCCTGCCTTTGCCGATCCCCTTCAGCAATCTTTTGGCGGCGATTCCGATTCTTTTGATGGCTTTGGCTCTTTTGGAGGACGACGGGGCTTTCATGATTGCAGGATATTTGGCGGCGATTCCTTGCATGCTTTTTTTCGGACTTCTCTTTCTGATGGGGCCGAAGGCAGTTGCAGAAATCTGGGGTTGGATTAGCCATTTTTGGTCTTAAGACGCAGGCTTCTCCGCCAAGCAATTTGTCCTATGATTTCCGTTTGGGGAACGGAAATAAAACGGAAAAAATAGTTATAAAATACTAATATGGAAGGATTTATACTAAGTATTTTGATTCTAGCCAACGGCCTATTCGCCATGGCGGAGTTGGCCGTTGTTTCAAGTCGCAGAAGCAAGCTCCGACAGAGGGCGGAAGCTGGCGATGGTGGGGCAAAAGCGGCCTATGAATTGGCCTCTTCTCCCAGTTCGTTGCTCTCGACCGTGAGTGTGGCCATCACCATGATTGCCATTTTATCCGGAGCGATGGGAGGAGCGGTTTTGGCCAAACCTTTGGCGGCCAAGTTGGAATCCATTTCCATTCCGGCCTCCGTGGCCGATCCACTCGCCCTGGGAATAGTGGTTTTGGTGATCACCGCCGTTTCGATCATCTTCGGAGAGCTTTTGCCCAAGCGGCTAGCGTTGGCCCACAGCGAGACCATCGCCTCCCGGCTTTCCCGCCCGATTCAAGCTGTGGCGCGGGGGATGGGGCCGGTGGTTCAACTTTTCACTTGGATCACCGATGCCTTGGCGGCTTTGTTTGGCGTACGAAACACAGGAGAGACGGCGCCGGTCAGCGATGAGGAGCTCCGTCATCTGCTGGAGCAGGGCAAGCGGGCCGGTGTTTTTAGTTCGACTGAACAAGGCATGGTGGAAAGGGTGTTGCGGTTGGATGAGTTGCGGGTGGAGGAGTTGATGACGCCCAGCATCCGGATCGTCTGGATCAACGCCGAGGACCCCCCGGAGACGACGTGGAGGGCGCTGGTGGCCAGCGGACACTCGCACTTTCCGGTCTACCGCGGGACGAGGGAAAATATTCTTGGAGTGGTTTCCGTGAAGGCATTGTGGGCCAATATGGCGGCAGGACTCCCGGCGCTGCCGGCTGACCTGGCGACCCAAGCTTTGATCATCCCGGAGACCATTCCGGCCCTGCGGGCCCTGGAGCAGTTGCAGAAGGCCAAGCAACGGGTGGCCCTGGTGAGCGACGAGTTTGGAAGCATCACCGGAATTCTTAGTTTGCTGGATCTGCTGGAGGCGATTGTGGGAGATCTTCCTTCGCATGAGGACCGGCAAAAGGCGCGGTCGGTGAAGCGGGAGGATGGCTCCTGGTTGGTGGATGCCACTCTGCCGGTGGAGGATTTCGCCAAGGAAATTGGCAAGGGTACGGACCATTTCCGGTTGGACGGGGATTACCAGACCCTCGGGGGATTCATTGTTCATCATCTGGCGCGGGTGCCCAAGGAGGGGGATTTTATCGAATACCGGGGGCACCGGTACGAGGTGGTCGACATGGACCGGCACCGATTGGACAAGGTCCTGGTGGCGGCGATCAAAAATTAAGGCGGACCGATTTGACGGAGAGGATAAGTCGGAGAATGATAAAGGTGAATTTCGGGCGGGGTAGCCAAGTGGTAAGGCACGGCTCTGCAAAAGCTGTATTCGTCGGTTCGATTCCGACCCTCGCCTCCATTGTCTCAAAGAAATCCAAAAAACCGCGTATCTTTTGCCCGTCTATCCGGTTTTATCCCCCGATGAGAACGTATTTTTGGTCCGGGGGGGGTACTTGTTTCGCCGTGGGAGCCGATTCAAAATCCTAGGATGAGCGCCAAACGCATCCGGGTGAAGTCGTCGGCCGGGGTTTACCCCGTCTATGTGGGGGAGAAAATCCTGCCTCAGGGGCTTCAATCCGTCCTGCCGGCCAAGGTTCCGGTCGCTATGCTGGTGGATGAGGGGATTGCCGGTCTGCCTTTGGCGGTAGGACTCTTCGAGTGGCTGGAAAAGAGAGCCTCGCGGGTGGTGCGGGTAAGGATTCCGGCTGGGGAGCGGTCAAAATCGGTGGAAGAGTACGGGCGGGTGGTCCGGCAGTTGGCTGGGGCCGGGTTGACGAGGGATGGATGGATCGTGGCAGTCGGTGGTGGAGTCACGGGGGATTTGGCTGGTTTTGTGGCGGCGACCTATCTGCGGGGCCTGCCGGTGATTCAGATTCCCAGCACGGTGGTGGCCATGGTCGACAGCAGTGTGGGGGGAAAAACAGGAATTGATCTTCCGGAAGGAAAAAACCTGGTTGGGGCTTTTTATCCTCCCAAAGCGGTGCTGGCGGATTTGCGGTGGCTGAATTTCCTGCCGGTGGCGGAAAAGAGGGCGGGAATGGCTGAGGTGATCAAATATGGGGCGATTGCCGACGCAAAGCTTTTTGGATCCTTGGCCAAGGGAATGCCCCGGTCCATGGCCAAAGTGGTAAAGCGGTGTGTTGAGATCAAAGCCAAGTTGGCTGGGGAGGATGAGAAGGATCTGAGGGGCAAAAGAGCCTTGCTTAATTTTGGGCATACGGTGGCCCACGGACTCGAGGGGATTGCAGGTTACCAAGGCTTGCGTCACGGGGAGGCGGTGGCCATCGGCATGTGCGTGGCGGCCCATCTCTCCGTCAAAGCCAAGGGGCTGAAGAAAAAGACGGCCGAGAAACTAAAGGCGGCCATCGCGGCCCACGGTTTGCCTGTGACCCATCCGGATTTGCGCTGGGACAAACTTTCGCCCGTGATG
>RGGS01000202.1 GCA_010024525.1 Verrucomicrobiota bacterium
ACCGTCCAAGATTGCGACTTTCCTAGCATGGCCGTGGAGAGCTGATGCAGGGATTCAGGGTCCAACCCGTCGAAAAGCTCATCGATGAGTAAAAGACTGGGGCGCTGAACCAAGGCACGGGCCAAAAGAAGACGGGTGCGCTGATTTCCGCTGAGCGGGGCACCCCCGATCTTGAGTCGAAGATTCAGCCCTTCCGGTTGATGCAGCACCTGATCCAGCAACCCCACCTTGGTTAGGGCAGATCGGATTTCATCCATCCCGATATCGTTGCGCCCGAGGCGGAGGTTTTCCATGATAGTTGCGTCCACAATCTCATCCCGGCGCAGCAACATAACCTTCTCTCGAAGGGCTTCCAGATACCAGTTGCGCAGGTCGAGACCATCGATCGTTACAAAGCCGGACTTGGGTTGGCGTAGGCCAAAAAGAATATCCAGCATGGTGCTGGCCCCGGATCCGTGAGGACCGACGATCGCGGCGCGGGATCCGGGCAGGATGCTGAAACTGCGGTTGGCAAAGAGTGTGACATCGTCATAACCAAAGGTGAGCCCATCGGCCTGGATGTGGGCGCCATCCCTGCGCTCGACCGACCTTTCTCCATCCTCTCTCTCAATCTCAAGATCGAAAATATGGCCGAGTTTATCCATCGCCGCCATGGCGTCATACCAAGCCTCCAGTTTTTTTCCCATCTTGGCGAGGGCCCCGACGATGGAGCCCATAATGAGTTCGCTCGCGACCAATTGTCCCAAGGTGATTTGTTGACTGATGACCAGATATCCGCCGACGGCAAGCAGGGAGGCGGCGGCAAATACCTGCAGGGTCAACAGCCCGGCAATTTGGCGCATTAAGATATGAAAATGTCGTGCGCGTGCATGGACGTAGTCGGTGGCAAGTTGATTGGCACGCTCATAGGCCAGCCCATACCCCCCTGGGCCCTTGAAAAGAAACGGGAAATGGGCGATTTCCTCAAACCAGTTTACCAAGTCATATTTCATCCTCGATTCCCTGATGCTGCTTTCCACAGCTCCATGTCCGAATAACCAGATCGTCAGCCCAATCAGGGTGAGGAGGATCGCCACAAACAGGAGCAGGATGGGATGGTAAAGGGATAAAAGAACCATCCCAATGACGGTACTGAAGATCAGGTTGATGCCGTCCAGAAGCAACAAGGAGGTGCTTTTTTGGACGGTAACGATGTCGAGAAACCGATTCACCAACTCAGGAGCATGGACGCCTTCCAGTGCCTCGGCTTTCACCCGGGGCAGTCGATACGCCAAATCAGAGGCCGTACGGACGAAAACACGTCTCTGGATAATATCGGAAGTGTAATACTGAAAGGCTGTGACCATAGCCTGGAGCGCCATGCAGGCGAAAAGAGCGAGCGAGAGAACTATCAGTGCCTGGATATAGGGTTGAGACTGTCCGCCAAAGGCCAGATTGCTCACCACGGCATCGACGGCCAGCGGAGCCGCCAGATAAAGAATTCCAGCAAATAGAGAGAAGATGAGCAGGGTGCGGATGTCATGTTTTTCCGCTTGGAGTAAGGCAAGAAAGCGTTTGGCAGGATTCATCCGAGGGTGGCCTTGCGCATGGGTGCTCATCGCATGGGCCGGACGCTCCGGTTGGACCACCGCGGCCTCGACCATGCTTTCAGGACTGTTGAGACCGAGACTGCGAACAAGCTCCTTACGTGAAATCGTGATACGATGCGTGGGGTGGTCACCGTCAGCTAGCCGCAGACGAAAGAATCCCGCATAGGTGATCACCAGCCAGCGAGACTCTTGGGGGTGCCAAATCACCACCGGGGTGTCGTGGTGCGCCTGCCAAATTGCCTCCACCAGCGGCATTCGCATGGGCGAAACATGCATCGAGACCTCCGCGGCCGAGCTGACAAGCTGGTCGAGAGGATCGTTGCCGGCTTGAGCTGCGTTTTGCACCGCCACGCAAGCACGATCATAATGGAATTCGCTCCCGGTGATGGCAGCAAGCTGGGCCAAAAGTTGCGGGGTGACGTGGCCTGAGGAAGTTGGAATGGGTGAATCAGGCATCGAGCTTATTTAGCGTAATCTGGAGGAAAGTCATGCCCTACTGGAATTATCTCCCGGCATAAGTAGGTGGCTGTATCTTGCTGATTTTGAGGAGTTACCATCCCAAAGACAGGGAGCCAGGATTCCATTTTATTCAGGCCCCAAAAAAGTTTGGTTGTGATCCAAGAAACAGACCAAACCGGGGTTTGTGATGCTTGGAAGAGGGGGGGGGAGTTTTATGACTTGGGGCCGAGCATATCTTCCGGGCGAACCAACCTATCGAACTCATCCGACTTGAGGTAACCCAGGGAAAGGCAGGCTTCCTTCAGGGTCGTGCCTTCCTTGTGGGCTTTTTTGGCTACTTCAGCGGCTTTGTCGTAACCTATTTTCGGGGAAAGCGCCGTCACCAACATCAGGGATCGACTGGTGTATTCCTTTAATTTCACCGCATCGGCCTGAATCCCTTCCACGCAGAATTCCCGGAAACAGCGACAGGCATCGGATAGCAACTGCAAGGAGTGGAGAAAATTATGAATGATGACCGGCTTGAAGACGTTAAGTTCGAAGTTCCCCTGGGATCCGGCAAAGCCAATGGCGGCGTCGTTTCCATGAACTTGGGTGCACACCATGGTCATGGCCTCCGATTGGGTCGGGTTCACCTTCCCCGGCATGATGGAGGAGCCCGGTTCGTTCTCCGGCAGGTGAAGTTCGGCCAAGCCCGCCCGCGGCCCGCACGGCCGTTCCTCCCAACGCCAACTCGTGAAGTTCCGGAAGGCAGGCCTTCATCCGCGACAAGGCGGCATCGAGCTGGGCGACATAACCTGAAAATTCCTGACCCAAAGTCATCGGAACCGCGTCCATAAGGTGGGTACGGCCAATCTTGATGAAATCCCTGAATTCGGAGGATTTTTTGGCGAGAGAGTCCCGGAGTTTTTGCACGGAGGGCAAGAGCTCGGCGTGAATCTGGGTCACGGCTGCCAGATGCATGGCGGTGGGAAACGTGTCGTTGGAGGATTGGGACATGTTGACGTCATCATTCGGGTGAACAGGTTTTTTGCTCCCCAGGGATCCACCAGCCAGTTCAATCGCGCGGTTGGAAATCACCTCGTTGACGTTCATGTTCGTCTGCGTGCCGCTTCCGGTTTGCCAGACACGCAGCGGGAAGTGGTCGTCCAGTTTTCCGTCTGCGACCTCGGCGGCCGCGCGGACGATGAGATCTGCCTTCTCCTTGGTCAGAAGACCAAGCTCCTGATTGGCCAAGGCGCAGGCTTTTTTGAGTTGGCCAAACGCGTGAATCAGCGGGGCCGGCATTCTGTCGTGGGAGATGTGGAAGTGGTGAAGGGATCGTTCGGTTTGGGCCCCGTAGTAACGATCGGACGGCACATCCACCGAGCCCATCGAGTCGCTTTCCTTGCGGGTCATCCC
>RGGS01000203.1 GCA_010024525.1 Verrucomicrobiota bacterium
GGTTTGGGCGTTGAAAAATCCGAGTCCGCTGCTCTTGCCCGACTTGAGGATGTAAAACAAATTGGGCTGCAGGTTGAGCTTTTGAACCGTTTTAAGCGCGGGATCGAGCGGAACCCGCTTTTGCTCGATACGCCTGGTCGAACCGGCCGGAAAACCCCAATCTCACTGACGATTCCGGACTCCCCGCCCGCCCCTTTCGGACCGACTCTGATCCCCAGCCTTAGCCCGAATCGGCAAAACCCTCTGACCCGAAAATCGGCTTCCCAATCCTTTCGTATTTCTCCATCGGCGCTTGCCGAGCCGCCAGCCGGATGCTCATTATCATTCCATGAAACCATCCGAATACCGCTCCTACCGAGATCTTCCCCCTTTGGCTGGTGTTGGCACGTTGGCCGAGGGCATGCGGCTCGGCCCCGGAATCGACGAGTGTGTGCAGAAACTGAAGCGCCACCATTGGGCCTTCCGCCACCTTCACGAAATCTTTATCAAGCGTCTCACGGCCGAACCAGCTTACGAATTAAAAATGGGCTTCAGCCTACACGCATATTACTGCGCTGAGCATGCCGCCGCCTGGCGCAAACGCGTGGCCGAGATGCGCGAGCCTCCGCTGGGTCTCGATGTTGTGCCGCATGAGGCACTCGAGGCGTTTTTCGATGAGATTCTCAACGCCCCGGATATCGAAAGCCTTTTGCTGGGAGTCTATGAACACGCCTTACCATCCTTGCAGGCTGCCCTGAAAAACCATTTCGAAACAACCAATGTGTTGGTCGATCATCCCTCGCGCCGGATCTGCCGCTTTGCCCTGATCGAGGTCGAGGAAATGCTGGCGTTCGGCCAACGAGCGATTTCCGCCATGGTGGATGCCCCTTCCCGCACCCGCTTTGCACCGCAAAAAACCGCGTTGGATCGCCTGCTCAGCCAAGCGGGCGGTCTCGACGGGACCGGTCAACCCGCTGCCGGACCGATCCAACGCCACAATCCCCCAAGGCCCTACGACTCCACCCCCCGGCGAGACGAGCGTTTTCCGGATCCCTACAACATGGGAGTCCATGCAGAAAAGTTTCTCTACGAGCCGTCCATGCCCGACGACGCCAAAACGCTCATGATGTTCTACAAGCGTTTGCGCGAAATTGACGTGCCGGAAATGATGGCCAGCATCATTGCGGAAACAAAGGACAAGCCCTGGGCCTACACCGTTGATATGACCCGCCAGCTTTGGGACGAAGCCCGGCACGCGATGATGGGCGAGGTGGGGTTTGTTCGGGCAGGCATCGACTGGCAGAAATTTGTCCGCATCAACTTCACCTGGTCCCTAGCCCTCAACTCCCAGCTTACCCCGCGGGAGCGCCATGCAGTTCTCTATTTTATCGAACAGGGACTCATGCCCAAGACCGGCAAGCGTTACGAGTGGGAGGTCGGAAAAGCCTCCGGCGATCCTTTTGCCGCCCTGATCCAGGACTTTGACTGGGCCGACGAGGTGTTGCATGCGCGGATCGGGCGCGACTGGTATGTGAAGGAGATGGGGGATCCGCGCAGGGCAGTCGATTACGGGGACGAATGTTGGTCTCGCGTCCTCATCGATTGGCAAAGCTATGTCGAAAAGGGCCTGACGGCCCACCGAAATTGGTGGCCGGATCTTTACCGCGAGTGGTGCCTCGTTCATCGTAAGACCCCTCGGCAGGACGTGCTCGCATTTTCTGAAAACTATTCCGGCTCACGAGCGGATTTGGCCGAGTTGAACCCGGTCAGCGGCTGAGCATCGACGTGTCTCGGATTTTTTTCTCAAGCACTGGGTGTCAATCGGGTAACGCGGCCCCCCTTGATCCATTCCACCACGTAAATTTCGCCGCCGGGCCCCCAGCAGGCATGGTGAGGGCTGTTAAAGAAACCGGGCTGCAAAAACTCCTCTCGATTGACATCCGGCCACCCCGGCAAATTCCGGGCGTGCGGCTGATCCCCGATGATTTCCAAGGGCTGGTTGTCGCCATTCAGCACTATGATCCGGCCAAATAACTCGCTCACGAGCAATCGGTCCTGATAAAAATCAAAGCCGTTGGGGTGCTGGAAAAATCCGGAGCCCCAAGCTTCCAAAAACTTCCCATCCCGGTCAAATTCCTGAACCCGGCGGTTGCCGCGATCGGCGACGAGGAGGCGGGCTTTTTTCTCGGGCCGAGGATCCGTCGCCACTCCATGGGGGCATTCAAATCTTCCCGCCCCCTGGGAACCGTCCAAGGAGAATTCATGTTGCCCGCCCCCGTCAAAGGCATGAACCAGCCCAGCTCCGTAGCCATCGGCCACCCAAATCCGCCACGGCTGGCCCGGCCGATTATCCTCTGCTACCCAAGTGGGGGAAAATCCCGTAAGCCGATAAGCGGGATGATCCGGGGGGTCGATTCGCTGCAAAACTTTCCCCTGCAAATCAACGAGCTCCACGGTTCCCAGGATTTCATCGGTCAACCAAAGCATCTCTTTTCCCTCTCGCTCCACCACGGTCAGTCCGTGAGCACCCGGATAGGAGCCGAACCGCCGCTCGAGTCGGCCGTTCACTCCGTAAAGCAACACCCCTGGAATGGACTGGTGGAAAAGGACGATCCGACCATCTCTCAACACATCGATACCATGGGTCCTTCCATTTCTACCCCCACGCATGGGGATCGGTACTTCGAGAAAATTCTCGTGCCAATCCCAACTCTTTCCTTGGGTGGATAGGATTTTTTTTACGGTTCTGCTCATATTGGACATTTGGCCAAGGAATGGGTTCCGGCAAGCATATCCCCACCCATCCCAAGGCGCTTTCGATTCCTCTCTTGAATCCAAGGAAAGTTTACAAACCCAAAGGGGATCTTTGCCTTCTTACCCCTGCAACTGTTGGCCTTGCACCAGATTTTGAAAAAGCCCAGCACACTGCAGGAGATTCTCGTAGCTACCGTCCTGCGCGATGGCCCCGTCCCGAATCACCAGAATCCGCTGACATTGCTGGACCGTGGCCAAACGGTGAGCAATGATAATCATAGTCCGGCCCACACAAACTTTATGGAGTGTTTCCTGGATCAGTTGCTCGCTTAAAGTATCGAGTGCGCTAGTGGGCTCATCCAGCAGGAAGACCGAGGGTTCAGCCAACAAGGCCCGCGCAATCGCCAACCGCTGCTTTTGACCCCCGCTGAGGTTGGATCCCCCCTCCCCGACCGGCGTGTCCAACCCCTGCGGCAACTTTTCAATGAACTCCCACGCATTGGCTTGCCGGCAGACCCGCTCTAAATCGGCATCGGTGGCGTCCGGATCCGCTACGCGAAGATTTTGCCGCAGGGTGGTACGAAAGATAAAGGGATCCTGCGGAACCACTCCAAACCTGGCCATGTCAGCCATAGCGTGTTCGGGGTAGTCAGCGATCAGACGGCAGATGATCTTCAGCGCCCGGCG
>RGGS01000204.1 GCA_010024525.1 Verrucomicrobiota bacterium
CGGAATTCCCGTGACGGTGGATGCAAAGTTGCTGGAGCGCGGCAAGGAGCGCTATCAGATCAACTGTCAGGTCTGCCACGGGGCCACCGGTGCCGGCAACGGAATCACGACCCAATATGGTTTGGTCGGAGTAGCCAGTTACCATCTGGACAAGTATCGGGAAATGGCCGACGGAGAAATTTTTAATACCATTACACATGGAAAAGGCCAGATGGGGCCTTACCACCACATCGACGTGAAGGATCGCTGGGCCATCATTGCCTACATCCGGGCACTGCAGCTTTCCCAATACGCCCCAGTGAGCCAATTACCCCCTGAAGTCGCCTCCAACCTCCCATCCAAACCATGAGCCACGGACCCGCCCATCTTCCTGAAGCCGAAAAGCTCCGTCTGGAGAAGTTGGGTATTCTCCCAGTGGTCTTCCCCATCATGGGCATCCTTGGCTTGGGCTCTGCTTTCATTTGGGGATTGATGACCAACCCCATGCAGTTGGCATTCTCCTACCTTTTCGCCTTTGCCGTCGGTTTCACCATTTGTGCCGGAGCTCTCTTCTGGACATTACTCCACCATGCCCTGGATGCCGACTGGTCGGTGCTCATGCGCCGTATTCTTGAGTCTTTGGCGTCCTGCTTCCCGGTGCTGCTCCTCCTTTTCCTTCCCATCGCCTTGCTGTTTTCCAAGGAACTCTGGCACTGGATGACCACCGACCTCAACCATGACCCCCTGCTGGCCTGGAAGCGCCCCTTCCTTAACGAGCCCTTCTTCTACATCCGTTGCACTTTTTACCTTTTGTTCTTCTCGTTGGCCGGTCTCCTCTATCGGGGACTTTCCATCCGGCAAGACGAGGATGGGGATCCCCGTATCACGCTCCGCCTCCGTCACACGGCCTATGGATTCATCCCCCTCTTTGTGCTGTGTCTGACGTTTGCGGGATTCGACTGGCTGATGGCTCTCGACCACCACTGGTACTCCACCATGTGGGGCGTTTACCTCTTTGCCGGCGCGGCTCAGTCGTCCATGGCGCTGCTCATCCTGATCACGAACGGCCTCGTTCGCACCGGACATCTGAAAGGCCTATTCACCGTCGAACATAATCACATCATGGGTATGCTTCTTTTCGCCTTTACCGTCTTCTGGGGATACATCTCCTTCAGCCAATATTTCCTCCAGTGGTATGCCAACATCCCTGAGGAAACTTGGTTTTTTGCCTACCGCAACACCGGCACATGGTTCTGGTACTCCATCTTTCTGGTGGTCGGTCACTTCTTTGTCCCCTTCCTCCTTCTCCTCACGCAACCCGCCAAGCGGACTCCCTGGCGGATTTGCTCCGCCGCCTGTTGGGTTCTTTTCATGCATTGCGTGGATATCTATTGGATCGTGATGCCAAATCTGCAGCTGCAGGAATCCCGCCATGCGGGGCATGAGGCCGCCACCACCGGATTTCATCCCCATCTGCTCGACCTCCTCACTCTTGTCGGAGTCATCGGACTGGTCGCCCACACCTTCCTTTGGTTGCTCTCCAAGAAATCCATCTTCCCCAATCGCGATCCCCGTTTAAGGGAAAGCCTCGCGGTCACCAATTGGCTATGAGCGAACATTCCCATTCTCTCAGTCAGAGAAAACATCCCTACCTGCCTGGAATTTGGCTGGCTGCTGGTTTCCTTGGCTTGGCCAGCTTGGGTTTTCTTCTGCGTCCAGCCGGTGTCACGCCAAACTCGGTTCTGGAAAGTGCCGCCAAAACCAGACTGGAGAAAATTTCCAAACTGCGTGAGGAACAGGACAAGGCCCTCAACTCTTATGGCTGGGTCGATAAGGAAAAAGGAGTTGCCCATATTCCCCTGGATAAGGCCATGCAAATGATTCTTCCCAAACTTCGTGTCAACGATCCTCACCCCGCCTATGCCATTACGACGATTGCCCCCTCCGCGATCTCAGCGGCGGGAGCTCCTCTCTACCCTGAGGTTCCCATGCAGGCGGATGCCATTCCTTTGGCCTTGGCTGCGGATGGCGGCAAGGCCACCAATGTCGCCAATCCTCCCGCACCAAAACCCTCGGCCAACTCCCCCGTGAAAAAGCCATGAACCGCAACCAACCCTCGAAATCTTCCATGGCTTCCCAGATCCTGATTGCCGGTTCCATCATCTGGTCGCTGTTGGGCGGCGGTCTCCAGATTCTGGCCAACCTGCAACTTCTGGTTCCCTTGCTGACCTACTTTCAGCCCCTCCCCGTATTGGGTTTTGGCCGACTGGTCCCTGCCTCCACCTTCCTTTTAACCTACGGCTGGATTGGTTCCGGGCTTTTGGGGGTTCTCATGATCCTTGTTCCGCGTTTTTCGGGTATACCCTTCCGACATGGTCGTCTCCTTTCCTTTGGCGCTATGGCCTGGCAGTTGGCGGTTCTGACCGGACTTACCCAAATCCTCATGTCCGGAGGCTCGGGGCTGCTCTCCCTGCCGTTTAGCCGTTCAGTAACTCTGGTCTTTTTTGTTTCCTTCCTGGTTTTGGGAACCGGAATTACGCGCGGCCTGGGCGGCACATGGAGAAGCGGTCCTGTTCTCCCACGTCTTTATCTCCTGGGCGGAATTCTCGCCTTCCCCCTGGGATTGGGCACCGCGGAACTCCTCTTGCGTTGTGGCAACGCTCCGGGAGCGGTGCAGATCATCACCCAATTGGTCTGGCACTCCTTTGTGCACCACCTTTGGCTGACTCCCATGGCCTTGGTTCTGGTTTTTCAACTTCTGCCCACGCTGACCGGTCGTGCCGTCACCAGCCTGCCTTTGGGGATACTTACTTGGGGGCTCCTACTCACGCTGGGCGGTTGGGCGACCAACAGCCTTGCCAGTCAGGGACCGATCCCATCTTGGTTGCAAAGCACGGGGGTGGTTGCCGCCGTGTTGCTCTTTGTCGCCGCCTTGGGAAATACAGTCCTTTTTCAACCTTTGGTCGAAGGGCGAATGGATGAAATCCGACGCAATGTGGCCCTGAGGTTCCTGACCTTGGGCTCCTGGTCTTATGTCGCCGCTTACGCTTGGATGATGTTCCTCAGCATCCCCGGAGTGCGACAAAACACGGCGTTCACTGTTGCCTGGAATGCTAACCAAAGCCTTTTTCTCTTCTCTTTCCTGGGAAGTATTTTGGCGGGCTCTATTTATGCCCTCCTCCCGGTCATTAAGAATCTGGGTTGGCCCAGCCACTCCTCGCTGCTCTGGCATTTTTGGTGCACTGCATTGGGCACAACGATGACCTTTGTGGGGTATGCGTTAGCCGGAGTCCTTCAGGGATTGGCCTTGAACGATCCCGGGGTTCCCTTCTCCACTGTGGCTAGTTACCTTCGGCCCTTCCTGGTG
>RGGS01000205.1 GCA_010024525.1 Verrucomicrobiota bacterium
GTGGCCAAAAGCTCCTCCGAGACATTGCCGTAAACTGCCACCCCCGAATCAATCACGCCTTGCGCCAAGTCCGACTGCTCGAAAACGATCAGGGCCCCGTATTTTCTCTCCCGCAATGCCTCGATCGCCTTGATCACCTCCTCGATGACAAACGATTGCCTCTCCCCGTGCAGGGTAAAGCCGCCCGCCCGTCCAATCTCCGCCAACGCGCGCCGGATCTCCGGTTGAAAGAGAATCAGGAATGCGAGCACCAAAACCGAAACAAACGCCTGCAACAAGAAACTCAACACCCGAAGTTCGAGAAATTTCGATGCGGCCAAAGCAACCAAGAAAACGAGCAGGAATCCGCTCAACACCTTGGCTCCTTGGGTGCGGCGCAAGAGCTTGTACCCGTAGTAAAAGACCGCGGTCAGCAGCAGAATTTCCAAAACCCCCTGCCAGCGCAGGTTGCGGTAAGGTTCCAGCCAGCTATCGGGCACGATCATAGACGAAGCAGACCAGAAAGAGCGGACGCTGTCGATGCGGAGAATTAAGGTTTTCCCCGACCCGGCAGATCGACCCGGTCCAACTCCTGACCCTCGGGACCCAGGGAGCACGAAGTTCCACCACATTGACATATCCCGATTGGGCAAACGCCTTGGTCAGGGCTTTGGACTCGGGACAGTTTTGCGGCCTCGCTTCGACCCCCATGGCCCCATTGCCCAAAACCGGGATTTTTCTCCCTGCCCGACCCTCAGACTCCACCCGCTGCAGATTATGCTCGTGATGGGTGAACACGGCCGCCACCCCTGATTGCTCCAGCACCGGAACCCACTCCTCTCTTGTCTGAACGATCTCCTTCTGATCCTTCCATTTCCGGAACGAGGGATAAGTCGACACGTGCCAGGAGGCAAACACCCAAGGCACGGTTTTTCGTTTTTCCAGATTCTCTCTTAGCCAAACTGTCTGCGAGGAAATCGGCAGGACATGACCCGAGTCCAGAAGAAGCATTGATAGGTAGTTTCCGAAATCAAGGGCCACCGGCTCAGCCAGCCGGTAGAGCCCCCCAAACCATGCGTAAAAGAAAGGGGCTCGGGCCTTCATCTCTTCAAACGTGGCTCCCTCCTGAACATAGCCCCCCTTCACTTCATGATTGCCGATTCCCGGAACGAAGGGAATCAGCCGCCCATCCGGGGCGATGGCCGCCTGCCTCCACTGTTTCCAAAAGGCAATCTCCCGCTTGATGTCATGCCCGTCCCCATAAGCCAAGTCTCCACCAATGCTCATAAAAAGGGGATTTTGCCGGGCCCCAAGGCCCATCATCTTGGCCGAGGAGTCCGCGATATCGATATCCCCTCCCTCCACAAACGTCACCCCGCTCCCGATGTTCTCCGGCGCCGTGCAGAATTTCGCCTCGGGAGAACTGCCGACCCTGAAAAGATACTCGCCTCCGGGCTCAAGCCCGTCCCAACGCGCTCTTACCAAAGTCCAACGGGGCCTTCCGATCTTTTCGGGATCGGGAAAAGGGAGGGACTCCGTCACCGTGGATTGCCAACTTCCTTCCCCGACCTTTTTCCACTGAATGAACTCCGGACGATCTTTTCGGGGAGTTTCTCCCAATCCCGGCCCCCTTAGCCACAGGGCCGTCATGCTTCGGCAGGGATCTTTCTCCCAAGTCAGAATAAACGTGGCCGGTAGTTCCTCCGCCCATCCGTTGGCCCCCAAGAGGCAAAGCAGAAGATAGAAACAAACACTTTTCATTCCTCGGGTCTACACCATGTCAGGATCCGGCAAACCCCGATTCTGCCTTGGCGTCGTTTTGTCACCCGGCATGGACCCAAGCCTCCTCTGTCACGGGAAGAACCTTTCCTCCCCTCCATTGCAACCAACAGACCCGTCCACAAGCCCAGAGCACCAGGACGACCAGCAGGAGAAATAATGCGGTGATGCCGGCATTGATCGCGTTCGTCATGGCCAACCGATCGTGGCCGACCGCCGATGCCTGCCGCATCGCGGTCAAAAATCCAAGTCTGGGATCTGCACTGAAGATCTTCATCCAACCCGCACTAAAGGTGACCACAACCAGCCACACCAGCGGCCCCAGGGTGACCCACGACAAACTGCCCTTGCCCATTTTCACCAACACGGTGGTGGCCAAGCCAAGCGCCATCACGGCCAGTAGTTGGTTGGCCACTCCAAAAATCGGCCAGAGACTGTTGATCCCTCCCTGGGGATCGACCACCCCCTGATAAAGGAACCACCCCCATCCCGCGACAAAAAGACCGCTTCCGAGAAAGTTTCCGGCCGAGGAATGCACCTCCCCAAGGGGCTTCCACAACCAGCCCAACACTTCCTGCACGAGGAACCTTCCGATTCGGGTGCCTGCATCGATCGTCGTCAGGATAAAAAGTGCCTCAAACATGATGGCAAAGTGATACCACAACGCCATGGCCGAACCGCCCGTGGATCCCGCCGACTTCGCAAAAATTTGGGCCATGCCCACGGCAAAGGTCGGTGCACCCCCGGTTCTTCCCACCATCGTCGGTTCTCCGACCGAGCGGGCCAGTTCCCCCATCTGCTTTTCCGTGACCGGAAATCCCATCTCCGTGATCTTCTGCACCACGGCGGCCGGCTCGCCCCGCAGATTGATCGCAAAATATTCTCCGGGCGGCATGGAGCACGCCGCCACCAACGCCAAAACACCCACACACATCTCCGTGATCATCGCCCCATAACCCACCACTCGAATGTCCGCCTCGCTGGCCAGGAGTTTCGGTGTGGTTCCAGAGGAGACCAGGCAATGAAATCCGCTGACCGCCCCGCACGCGATGGTGATGAAACAGAAAGGGAAAACCGGGCCGGCGAAAACCGGCCCGCTGCCATCAATGAACTTGGTCAGGGCAGGCATTTGCAACTGGGGTGCCAACAGGGCCACCACCACTGCCAGAGCCGCCACGGTGCCGATTTTCAAAAACGAGCTCAGATAATCCCTCGGAGCCAGCAACAACCAGACGGGGAGAGTGCTCGCCGCCAATCCGTACCCCATGATGGACCAAGCCAACGATTTTCCATCCCAGGTGAACATCGAAGCCCAAGCCGGCGTCTCCGAGGCCCATTTTCCCGCCCAAACGCATCCGATCAAAGCGAGCACCCCAAGCACCGTGACCCAAGCCGTGCGGGCCCCACCGGCTCCCCGCATCCCGATGCCCATCGCCAACGCCAAAGGCATCGTCAGCACGATCGTGAAAAGTCCCCAAGGACTTTCCGCCAACGCCCGGACCACCACCAGTGCCAGCACCGCCATCAGCATGGTTAAAATTCCAAGCAAACCGATCACCGCAATGGTGCCCG
>RGGS01000206.1 GCA_010024525.1 Verrucomicrobiota bacterium
CCCGTCTCCGGGGGGTGATTTTGATGGCGATCTCCAACGATTCCGGTCGGCTTCTCCTGACCACCGGAAACAAGAGCGAGTTGGCGGTGGGATACTGCACGCTGTACGGGGACATGTGCGGGGCGTTGGCGGTGATTGCGGACGTGCCGAAGACAATGGTGTACCAGATTTCCAGGTGGGTGAACCGGAAAGGGGAGATCATTCCCCGGGACTCCATCGAAAAGGCACCGAGTGCGGAGCTTCGGCCAGACCAGAAAGATCAGGACAGCCTTCCTCCGTATGAGGAGTTGGACCGGATTTTGGAGAGTTACGTGGTCCATGAGGGCTCCCTGGACGCGATGACCAAAAAAGGGATCCGCAAAAAAGTGGCGCAGGAAATTGTCCGCAAGATCGACCTCTCGGAGTACAAGCGGAGACAGGCTGCGCCGGGGCTGAAAGTTACGACCAAAGCTTTCGGATTGGGGCGACGGGTGCCGATCGCCCAGCGCTTTGATCCCCGCGCGACCGGTTAAAGCCGGGCCATGGAGAGTGGGTCCGTGAAAACCCTATTTTTTCGCGGTACTCCTGGGGCTGGTGGAAAAACCATGTTTTTTCATCAAGGGGCCGAGCTCATGGCGAAGCCAATCGACCGAGAGACCAAATTCCCGGAGTGAATACTTATGGATGCTCTTGTATTCCAGGGATTGGCGGGCGGCTTGGGTGATCTGCCGTGAAGCGGTGGCGCTGAGGGGGATGCGGAAGTGCCGGTAGATGGAGCGGACCGTGTCGGCCGGATCGGAAACAAGGTCACGATAGCGGATGCGGAGGTAGCGGTTGCGGTCGGCATGGCTGTCCTTCATCTCCAGGTGGCGAAACCAGGCGGCGGCCAGCTCCGCGTATTCAAAAGATTCCCGGCTCTTTTTTGGTAGTGCCGGGTCGACCCACTTCCAGACAGGGTAGAACACACTGACGTGGGAGGCGATGGATTCGGCCGGGTTGCGGAGGATGTTGATGATCCGCGCATCGGGAAATTCCTCACGCAGGCCAAGGACCGAGCCTGAAAGTTGGGTCGCCTTGGAAAGGAGCACCTTGTCCCGGCCGTGGAGGTAGAGATGTCGTTGCAGGCAGGTTCGGTAGTAGCGCATGACACGCCGGCGTTGGGGCAGGGGCAGATCGTCGGCAAAGCCGGCTCCCCAAAGCAGGCGGACGTAGGGAAACAGGAGGTAGATGGCCTCGGTGACAAACGTGTAGACGAAAAAGCCGTCGTCCTCTTCCGGTTGGTTGAAACGCATCTTGTGCATGTTGTCCCAACCTCCGAAAAAGTGACGCTCCACCCACCCGATCACTTCGCCCAACAGGCCATCCTTTTTTTCTCCGAGGCTGGCGATGCCAAGAATGATCTTCTGCAGGGTAATGCTGGGAAAGATGGTTTGGTACATCAGCACCGGGGCAAAGACCTCGCGATTTCGCGCCAGGAGTTTCTGCAGGAAGGTTGTCCCGCTGCGCGGGGGGGCGATAATAAAAACCGGTTTACGGATGACCTGTCGTTTGAAACCCGGAAAAAGAAGGTGATCCAAGGCCCGGCCCACGGCCACCACCACCCAAAAGGAGGCAAGGAGGAGCATGAAGCAGGCCACAATGACCCAGCGACGGAGACGGAAAGGCTGTCCCAGGTAGGAGTGCAAGAGAGCCTTGGACGCTAGACCGATATTCAGGTACATGGTGAAAAGATGACCTTTTCTAGTGGAAAAACGGGCCCATTCAATGCAAACCACCCCAGGGGAATTTTATGAATATCGATTTTCTGATTGAGGCGGTGGTGAGGTACCAGTATCTCGCCATGTTTGGGATCCTCTTTGTCTCGGCGATGGGGGTGCCGATTCCCGAAGAACCACTGCTGATCGCCAGTGGACTGTCTGTTGGTTGGGGGACTTCCTCCTATGCCCTGACTTGCTTGGCCTGTTTGGCTGGCATTCTATCCGGGGATCTTTGGGTTTATTTTCTGGGTCGCCGGGGAGGGGAATGGTTCCTGCGGACGCGGTTAGGCTCGGTGGTCTTTTCCGAAGCACGGCAGAGGCGGATTGAGCATCTCTTTCAAAAACACGGAATGAAGACCGTCTTTTTCGGGAGATTCATTCCGGCGGTCCGGTTTGGGGTGTTTTTCTTCGCGGGGCGGCACCGGATGAATCTGAGGCAGTTCATCGAGCTCAACGCGCTGGGAGCCATGGTTTATGCCCCGCTCTGGATCTGGTTGAGCATGTTTGCCGGCAAGAAGTTCTCCCGTTCGCCGGAAGCGGTGGCGCATGCCAAGGAGTGGGTGGGGAACGGGCACATGATCTTGGTCGTGACCGTATTGGTGATCGTTGGAGCCATGATTTGGGCGTTTGGCCGGAGGCCAAATAACGGACGGGGCCAGGCGCCGTCCTGACTGTCAGGTCGACAATCGGGTGGGTGGACTTATTCTATACCCGTGCTTTTTGTCCAGCGTGCCTTCAGGAGAGCGGCTGTCTTAATTGTCTCCGCTGCGCTTTTTATTCTGGTGGGTGGGCACTGGGCGTTGCTCCAGACAGTTGCTTGGGGAGCCATGATGATGGACTTTTCCCGCCAAGGCAGTGTGCGTGAGGCGGTGGGCAAAACCTTTGACGGGGAACACCCTTGCGACCTTTGTAAAAAAATATCCCAGGCCAAGACTCAGCAGCCCAAAGCCCCGGCGGTTGTTTCTTTTGCGCCGAGGGATTTCTCCTTTTTAGCGATGCAGGTTCTCAACCTGGTTGCGCCGGAAGGGTCAAAATTTGACCAACCCGTCCAGGACCCCCTGGCCAATGCTGGTCCCATCGACGACCTGCCGACACCGATCCCCATCTCTTAAATCCTCCCCAATCGACTGGTGGCGGACTTGGGATTCCGTTTGGAGCCCATGCCCGCCTGGTTCATGCAGGTGTTGCCTTATTAGGAGGATTTATGTCCAAGCAAATGAATTCGGGTTTTACCTTGGTGGAAATGCTGGTGGTGATGGTGGTGTTGGGATGTCTGGTCTCGATCGGCCTTCCGTCCCTGAAAGCGGGTTTTGACGAGGCGGGGCGTATCAAGTGCGCCAGCAACCTCTTTCAACTGGGGAAAGGGATGTTGCTTTATGCCGCGGACAACGGCATGTGCCTGCCCCAGACGGATCATCAAAGTGATTCGTGGACCAATTCCCTGAAGACATATGTGGGGGATTCGTTGGTCATGCGTTGTCCCTGTGATGAGGTCAAGACACGTTCCCGCAGTTATGTGATGAACGACTACCTCAGTGCGGCGCCTTGTGGAGCCGAGTATCTCTCGGGGTTGAATCTATCCCGGTTGGTCAAC
>RGGS01000207.1 GCA_010024525.1 Verrucomicrobiota bacterium
CTTGGGCTCGAAAAAATGAGGGATGACATGGAGGCGGGAGGAGGGCAAACCGATTTGCTCGTGTTTCAACCGTTGAGCCTGGCTTAAGGCGATCCAAGCCGACACCTTGGTAAAAACATTCAAATGACGAATTCGGCGCGTGATCAGACCCATCCATCCGCTTATTAAACGGCTGTCATGCCAGCAACCGGTTATGAAAGCGGGCCAAAAATTCCCTCCTAGGCACCTTTCGCACGGTTGGCCATGGTTCAAGAAAAACCCGTTCACGCAACCCATCCGGTAGTTGTGAAGAAAGTGAACCACGGGCACATTGGATGAAAAGGCAGTGGAATACACAGTGGGGGAGAGGCCCGGCAAAACATTGTGGATCAACCAAAGGTCAAACCGTCCCAAAGATTGATATTTAAGAAGACGGAGTCGCACGGGCAAATTAGCGTAAGCCCGAAAGGGAGCGGAAATACGATTCAGCGAGTCACCGCCGAGAAGTTCCTGGGTAGAGCCGATAAAATACTCCACATCATGATCCTGCTGGAGGGTGTCCCCGATCCGGTAGACGGAATTTTCCTCCCCCCCTATCTGGGCATAGCGGCTAAAAATCTGCAGGATGCGAAGTCGCCTCAAGATTCATAGTTTAGAGCGCGGAACAAAAAGTGGAAAGTCACAACGAAAGAATGTCCGGGTGGTGCAACTGGGGCTCTTGCGATAAGGTGCGGGGATGGATTTCACGATTGTGACCCCCAGCTTTAAGCAGCTGGACTATCTAGCCTGCTGCATCGCCTCCGTAGCCGATCAAGCAGGCATCACGGTAGAGCATCTGGTGCAGGATGGCGGGACCCCGGGGTTCGATACATTTTCCAAAAAAATGTCTGAACTGTGGCCAGACCGCCCGGGGTACCGGCGAATTATGATCAGCGAAAAAGACCAAGGCATGTATGATGCCATCAATCGTGGCCTGAAGAATGCCCAAGGGAAAATCTGCGCCTATCTGAACTGCGACGAGCAGTATTTACCCGGGGCCTTGGCCAAGGTTTCTTCGAAATTTGAGGCAAATCCGGCCGTCGAGGTTTTTCTTGGCGATGTGATCGTAGTCGGATTGGATGGATCTCCGATCTGTTTTCGTAAAATGGTCAGACCAGGACTGGCGCACACTTGGACCTGCCATTTTGCCGCACTGACGGCGGGAATTTTCTTCCGCCGAAAGATCATTGACCAAGGCATGTGTTTCGACACCAGCTACCGCGCGGCGGCGGATGCGGAATGGTTTGTTCGGATTTTACGGTCTGGCCTTTGCGTGGGGCTTTTGGGGTCCGCCACCTCCAGTTTCATGGAGGCGGGCAACAACCTTGGGCTAAGTAGCACTGCGCTGGCGGAGCGAGAGAGATTAACCCGCTCTGCCCCTAGTTGGATGAGGCGGCTGCGGCCTTGGTGGGTTCTATGGCACCGCATTCGCCGCCTTGCGACCGGGGCACAAATTGCCAACGACTTGACGTATGAAATATATTTGCCTGACCGGCCGCATCGGAACCTCGTGTTGGCAAAGAAACTGCGAACGACCTGGCCTGGCCGGATGTGGGGTTATTAAAAAAAAGAAATCTAATGACGCGAAGCCTCGGGATGAGGAAGGTGGGATGGGTCAGGCCCCAGTGCCGGGCTGTGGAATCCTTCCATTTTTGGATTAATTGGGCGAGGAGCCATTGATTTGAGGCCATCTGCCCGGAAAAGCAGGGCGACGACCGGGCAAACCGAGGTCAGAAAGTTTGTGTAGTCTCCCCCGAGGGTAAAGAAGGCGATGACCAAAGGACCGATTTGGGCGATGGCCCAAACCTGCAGGGGAGTAATCTCCTGCCTAGGGGTTTTGCTAACGCTCACAAAGCATTGGAGAATGAGGGAAAAACAAAAAATCAGAAAAAAAGCGGTGCCGATCACGCCGGAGACGAGCAGGGTATGCACCAAGCCCTCGTGAGGCATGCGCTGTTCGATAAATCTCCGGACATCTGCATAGGAATCACCGATCTCAGCTTGGCGCGCGGCAATGGCGAGGTAGGCATCCGTGTCTCTTTTGGCCAACTCTGGGTCGTAATGGTACCCTGCACCCAGAAGCGGCTTTTGTTGGAAATATTCCTTATAAAAAAGCTCCTTCATACGCTCCCGCCATTCACTGGAGGCTTTGGCCTCGGTGAGAGCCTTGAAGTTCCAGTTTCCAGGCAAAAAGGACAGGCCCCTCTGCATCGCCAAGGGATAATCCACCAGTCTTCCCTGGGTGAAAGCCATCGCCAGCGCCGCGGAGAGTGCGACAGGAATAACCAAGAGAGCCCGCCAGCGCATCCATGCATAAAGGCTAAAGAGAGTGCCCAAGAAATACCTCGCCACGGCATTGCGGAAGCCGCTGGCGGCACAAAGTACTCCCCCGGAAAACAAGGCAGGCATAATCCAAAGGCGTTCTGTGTTCAGCCAGGTTTTGGGAGAGAAATAACAAATCGTCACCAGGCCGACGGCCATGCCAATTTTCGCAAGTGCCCCGATCCGGGTGACCGCCGCCTCTTGGGCAAAATTTCCCAAAAGGGATGCCCCATATTCATTCAGGTTAATCCCGCTGTAGATCCTCCAAATGATTGGAGCGGTGGAGGGGAAAAGGGTCGTGAGGGCGTCCGGGACAATATCAACGAAAGAGCCCAAAAAATAAAGGAGGGGGGCTTTTTGTAGATCGGCCCAACGCATTCCAGGGAAAGACGACAACAGAGGGATCGAAAACGCGGCAATCATGACCTGAAAATATTTTCTTCCACCCCAACCTGAGCCCCCTAAAAGTTTGATGCCAATATCCCGGGATCCAATCCAATGGAAGAGCAGGACAGCCAACAGTCCGCAAAGAGGAACCCAGACGGAGGCTCGGCCCAGCTTCCAAGAAACCTCCAGGCCGAAGATCATCTTCAGGATCAGGTATCCGAAACAAACCATGATGGCTGTTTCTTGAATGGAAAAATTGAGGGGCAAAAAATTTAACCGGCCCTCAATGGAGAGTGAAAACGGAATCAGCATCCAGCAGCGCTCTCCCAGTCCATAAATTAAAAATATAAAGAGGGCGGTGCCGCCAACCGACAACAAGGGAAGTGTGTTGCCTTCCAGAGTTTGGCTGGTGATCCATGGGGTGATCACAAAAAAAACCAGCGTAAGCAGGGCTAGGCAGACTTTTTGAACCGTTAGATTCTGCATAACTCAGGTTAGACGAAAAAAGACGCCGCAGCAAAGGAACCCGTCTTGGTGGCCAAAGATTTGCCAGATTCGGGGGGCTGGCAGGTTATTGTGGGATTTATAATTTGACATGGAGC
>RGGS01000208.1 GCA_010024525.1 Verrucomicrobiota bacterium
CCGTTGCCCACCGGGGCGCGGATCGAAACGTAAGCCTGTTCGAGGAACAGGGCGTTCGAGTTCTGGTTTGTGTTGCTCAGGGTGTTCGCCGTATTACGGTTAATGAGGTAGTTCGCATCTTCACCGATCTCCGACACCGCCGGAAAAGGTGACTTCAACCTCTACGCGGTCAAACTCGCCCTCGAAAAGGCGTTGACCTCGGAGAACAAAGCCCAGGCCGGGTTCCGCGCCGATGTGATGATCGGTGAAGACGCGAACTACCTGATCAACCGTAGCTCGACCAACAACATCAATAACAATAACCAGAACTCGAACTCCCTGTTCCTCGAGCAGGCCTACGTTTCGATCCGCGCCCCGGTGGGCAACGGCTGGGACTTCAAGGTTGGTAAGTTCGTTTCGATCCTCGGATACGAAGTGATCGAGCGTCCGGCTAACATGAATACCACCTACGGCCTCCTCTGGCAGCAGATGCCGCTCTACTACACCGGCGTGTTGTCGTCCTACAAATTTGACGACTACCTCGACGCCAAATTGGGCGTGGTCAACGGTTCCAACACTGACAATAACACCACCACCTCTGGTAACAGTGACGGTTGTGCGGTATTGGCGGCATTGAACGTGACGGCTCCCGGTGGCAACGCGAACTGGAGCAACAACTTCCAGTACAGCAGCAGCTCCGAGAACAACACTTCACAGAGCTTGACTGCAAACACTACGCCGGTTCCGGTGTTGTTTGGTGGTACCACTGGTAATGCATACACCTTCATCTATAACTCTTGGGGAAATTGGGCCCCTAAGTTTGCCAATGACAAGTTGCTCTTGGCATTCAACGCACTTCTGTTGAGCTCTGGTGGTAGTGGAGGCTCTGCAAGTGTTACCATTCCTGGAGTTGGGACTGGCAACGTAAATGACAACTACACCTCTTATGGTGCGGGTGCATACGCTAAGTATCAGTTCAACGACTGGTTCTCGTTGGCCAGCCGTGGTGAATTCTTGGGAATTGCCTCTAGACTCTTAAACAAAACCCCTGGGACCAGTGATTGGGTCCCGGGGGTTTTTGTTTTTGTTGGGTGACACGACTTTGATATTTGGGTGGGGCGCCCTCGATGAGGGCGCCTAGCTAAAAAGTTCGATCCTCGAGGCTTGATCTAGGCGGGATAAGCGATCCCGCCCTACCCATACAAGCAAATAGCGATCTCTGTAACATAGGTACGAATGCGTGTCCCCAGTGTCCTTGGATGGTTCGGGGAGCCGTCCGTACCGACAAAATACGTGCTGGGTAGGGTTCGACCTCCGGGCGGACCGCAAACCCTGCCCGCCGGGGCGTTGGGCCCTACCGAATTATAATTTTAAGATTTTAGACTTGGGTAGAGTCTGACATGGGTCTCTGCTGACGCTGTGCTTATCCCCTTACTAGGGGTGGCATCCCAAAAGGCTCTTAACCTGCCTTCCTAACAAGGCCTCCTTTGAAAGGTAAGCCTGTGGGATCCGATTCGCCATTGTGGCGTACGTAATTCGTGGTGAGAATTGACCACAGCCCCAGATTGCTCCATTTTCAGTCATCATAACCTGACTCGCAAAGCATTGAACCTTAATTATATATACATTATGGCATTATAGTTAAAAAATGGCACGGTGAATGCTTCAAAATAAATAGGCATTGTCCCAGAGCCAGTTAGGGACAGAGCCGAGGTGAGGTAAAACTTGAAAGTTTTGGCTACCTTAGTATAAAAACTGGTGCCCTTGGGACTGGGTTTTGGCAAAAACACGGCCTAGTCCCAAGACAAACAAACACAAACAAGGAGATATAAAAATGATTAAGCGCATGACATCAGTCTTTGCCGCGCTCGTGGCTGTGGCCAGCTTGTCCCTCGCGGACAGTGGTCCTGACGCGTCCGCCAAGGACACCAAAAAGATGGTGCAAAACAACTTCGTTGAGACCGCCCAGAAGGGTGTGAAACTCAGCGGATACGTCGACGCCGGGTATAGTTACAATTTCACCGGCTCAGGCGGGAATTCCCAGGTTAACAGCCGAGTCCAGAGTGATTCCGCCCAACAGGGTGATTTCAACCTGTATGCGGTGAAGATTGCTTTGGAAAAAGCTCTCACCTCCGAGAACAAGGCTCAGGCCGGGTTCCGAGTGGATGTGATGATCGGTGAGGACGCCAAATATTTGGCGAATCCTGCTCAGACCTACAGCAGCAGCTATAACAACAACGCGGCGCAGGACTCCAATTATCTGTTCCTCGAGCAGGCGTATGTTCAACTCCGCGCCCCCGTGGGCAACGGGTGGGACTTCAAAATTGGTAAGTTTGCTTCGATCCTCGGTTACGAGGTGATGGAGCGGCCCGCGAACATGAACATCACCTATGGCTTGCTCTACAACCAGTTCCCCTTCTGGTACACCGGTGTCCTGTCGTCCTACAAGTTCGACGAATACCTGGACGGGAAGCTGGGGGTGGCCAACGGTGCCAACAGCGACAACAACACGACCACCTCCGGTGGCAGTGACGGTGTCGCCCTTTTGGCGGGGTTAAATGTGACGGCCCCCGGTGGGAACGCCAACTGGAGCCACAATTTTGAGTACAGCACGGCCAGCGAAAACAGCACGGGTGCATCCCCCACGGCCGCTGGAACCGCGACTTCCCAGAATGCCTTGCCCTCCAACGTGGCCTCAACCTCCACGGCGGGCGGAGCATGGACCATCATCTATAACTCCTGGGGCAACTGGTCGCCGAAGTTCGCCAACGACAAGCTCTTGCTTGCATTTGACAGCGTTCTCGGGAATACGGCTGGAGCCAATCAGGCTGGAGGCCCTCAGAACACCACTTGGTGGGGTGCCTCCGCTTATGCCAAATATCAGTTCAATGACTGGTTCTCACTTGCCAGCCGCGGTGAGTACTTTGGCGGCGACAATCTGAACAAGATCAATAATACCACCGGGAACAACAATCCCAATGCCGGTCTCAGCTGGTGGGAGTACACGATCACGGCTGGTTTCAACGTGATCGATAACGTCCTGATCCGTGCAGAGTACCGCCTAGATTGGGGTGACAATATTTCCGGCACCAACACCGGTACCAACGCCGGTGCGGCCAACAGCAGCGGTCCGGCTCACTACGCGGGTGCTGAAGTTGTCTATAGCTTCTAAAGAAATTTAGAACGTAGTCAGTTTAGAAACCCCCGGGGTCCGAAAGGGCTCCGGGGGTTTTTGTTTTTTGGTCACCTCGAATTTGTAGCTAAGGTGGGGCGCCCTCGATGAGGGCGCCTAGCTAAAAAGTTCGATCCTCGAGGCTTGATCTAGGCGGGAT
>RGGS01000209.1 GCA_010024525.1 Verrucomicrobiota bacterium
GGTTACCGCTGTACCACGCGATAAAGAACTCCATCGAGTAGGCGTAACCGACGAGTGATCCGGTGAGCAAAATGATCTTGCACATATTGTCGATGTGCTTGTCGGTAACCAAATCGTGCAATCCGTACAGTTCCCTAAAAGGAATCAGCAGGGTCAGCACCATGGCGAAACCGCCGAAGATGGCCCCGGCCACGAAATACGGGGGGAAGATGGTGGTGTGCCAACCCGGCACGACAGAGGTGGCAAAATCGAAGGACACGACACTGTGGACGGAAAGCACGAGCGGAGTGGAGATGCCCGCCAGAATCAAATATGTCTTTTCGTAATGGGTCCACTGGCGATTGGATCCTCGCCAACCCAGGGAGAGAAGCCCGTAGGCCATCTGACGGAAACGGGTGGTGGCCCGATCGCGGAGAGAGGCCAAGTCGGGAATCAAACCCAGATACCAGAAAATCAGGGAGACGGTGAAGTAGGTCGAGACAGCAAAGACGTCCCAGAGGAGCGGGCTACGGAAGTTTTGCCAAATGGCGTTGGCGTTGGGAATCGGAAAAAGGAACCAGGCAAACCAAATGCGGCCCACGTGAAAAGCGGGGAAGATACCGGCACAGATCACGGCAAAGATCGTCATGGCTTCGGCGGACCGATTGATCGACGTCCGCCACTTTTGGCGTGTGAGAAAGAGAATGGCAGAAATCAGGGTTCCGGCGTGTCCGATACCGATCCAGAACACGAAGTTGGTGATATCCCAGGCCCAGCAAACGGGAACGTTCAGTCCCCAAACACCGACTCCGGTGGAAACAAGGTAGGTGAGCATCGCCGGGGTAAGGGCCGCCACCGCACCAAATAGGATCGTGGAGACCCACCACCAAATCGGTGCGGGTTGTTCGACGATGCGGCAGACGTGGTCGGTGATCCAGGAAAGGGGACGATGGTTAGCCACCAAGGGCTGCCGCTCCAGATAGTCGGATGCCTTGGCAAAAGCCGCTTGAGCGGAGGCGTTATCAGCTCTCATTTATGGGACTCCTCCGAAGAATGATTTTCGGTGCCATTTTCATGGCCGTGGGATTCCCCATGCCCGTGGGAGGGAATGTAGGAAGTGCGGGCGCCTGGCATGGCGGGATTTGGGTTACGGATACGACCCAGATAGGTGAGGCGAGGGCGCACATTGAGGTACTCGAGAAGAGAGTAGTTCTGGGGCAACGCGCGAAGTTGGGAGACCTCAGACTTTTCATCCTTGAGGTCGCCAAAAACAATGGCGTCGGCGGGGCATGCCTGTTGGCATGCGGTCTGCAGGCTGCCGGTAGGAATCTTGATGTTGTTGGAGTCCCTCGCCTTCACACGGGCATTGATCTTGGCTTCTTCAATACGTTGGACGCAGAAGGTGCATTTTTCCATGACTCCACGCATCCGGACGGTGACGTTCGGGTTCTTTTGGAGTTTGATGGTCTCCTCGGTGCCCTTGGGGGCCAGCGGGCCCCAATAGAGTTTATCGATCGGACGTTGGTTGTAATCGAAGAAGTTGAAGCGCCGAACCTTGTACGGACAGTTATTGGCGCAGTAGCGCGTGCCGATGCAACGGTTGTAGGCCATGACATTCAGGCCTTCCTCGTTGTGGACGGTGGCATTGACGGGGCAGACCGTTTCGCACGGGGCGTTTTCGCACTGCATGCAGGCCACGGGTTGGGAGACCGCTTCGGGCTCGTCGGGCTCTCCGGTATAGTAGCGGTCAACCCGGATCCAGTGCATCTCGCGACCTTTCATGACCTGATCTTTGCCCACGACCGGGATGTTGTTTTCGGCCGTGCAGGCGGTGACGCAGGCGTTGCATCCCGTGCAGGTGGAGAGATCCACCACCATGGCCCACTGATGCTCTCCGGTGAGTTTCGGGCTGGGATAGAAAGTTTGGTTCGGGGGAATGTGGCCGTCCATGCCGACCTTCTTGGCCCAACCCGGGTCTTCGTTAAATTCGGTGAGGGCGGCTTCCCGCACCAAGTCGCGTCCCTCCATGGCTTGATGCTCTTGGGTGACGGCGAGTTGCTTGGTTTTTCCGGTGCGCTCGAGTCGGAGTCCTTGAGCGATGTATTCCGAATCGGTGGTCCGGAGTTGGTACGCATTGAACCCAGCGCCCTTGGCGACTGGGCCCAAGAGGTCTTGGCCATACCCGACAGGGAGACTCACCGCCAAGTCCACATGTCCCGGAGCCACGAAGACTGGTGCCTCCACGGAACGAGAGCCAATCGTCGCTTTCACGACATCGGCCACCAAGATGCCCTTGATGATCTCGTTTTTCAGCCCCAACGAGGAAGCGGTCTTGGAGGACAGCAGAATGGCATTATCCCAAGTGAGCTTGGACATGGGGTCCGGCCACTCTTGGAGCCAGCCGTTATTGGCATAGCGACCGTCATCCACGGCTCCCGAGTGGGTGAATACGGCCTCCAATGAGTTAGGATCTGCGGGATTGGGTGAACTGATATTGGGAAGCAGGGCGGCGATGGCCCCGGAATTCAGGGTGCGGGAGGAGGTTGCGGGACTACCTGCAAGAAATCCTTCGCGAACAAAATCGTTCCAGGCCTGTTCCTGTTTATCGGCGCCAAGTTTGGTGCGAGCGGCAAAGGTTTCGCGGATCAAGGCAGGGCCCACCGGTTTCGGTTGACCCAGCAATCTGGTTAGAAACTCGAGCTGGCTCTCCCCGGCCCAGAGAGGCTGGATGGTTGGCTGGATCGAAAGATAGGAACCGTCGGTAGCCAGCGCATCGCCCCATGCCTCGAGATAATACGTTCCCGGAACAAACCACGTGGTTTTGGCCGAGGTAGCGTTAAAGACGGGGGAAATGTGAATGGTGTTCGGGACAGTGCCCAAGAGATCCGACCAACCCAGATCAGCCGGAGCGTTGTAAACCGGATCGCCACCCAAAATCACCAAGGTGCGGATTGAGGAGGAGCGGATTTTTTCCGTGAGGCTTTGCAAGGAAGCGGAGGGCGCACTTAGGCGAGCTTGGACCAGTAGGGTGGCTCCAATATTCCCGAGGGCGGCATTGATGGCGTATCCCAAGGCCTGTACGGCCACCGACTGGCGACGGCCTACCAGAACCAAGGAACGACTTCCCTGGGCAACCAAGTCAGCGGCACACTCGCGGATCCATGCCGGATCAACTCCGGGGGGAAGGGGAAGGTCGGGAGCTTTGGCTAAAACGGCCGCGAGTTCCGAGTTGGGTTGGAGGGAGCGGATCTGACGGGCCAGTTCCAGAAGGAAAGCACCAACTGCGCTGGCACGAAGACGCAGGCGGTGATCGGCCATGGT
>RGGS01000210.1 GCA_010024525.1 Verrucomicrobiota bacterium
TATCTTGTTTGTTCGGCCGGTTGGCTTGGCCGGTAGCGCCTTGGGCTTCGCCGCGTTTGTGGTGACTTCGCCTTTCACTGCGATGGCCGAATGCGTCGACGAATCTTGGGACACCCTCGTGGTGACCCCCGGTGAGTGGACCTTCGTCCGTAGCTTGGGTGATTTCGGCGACTAAGCTGACATTTCCGTAAGTTTCAGGCAAAGGGCGATCCGCAAGGATCGCCCTTTGTGCTTTTAGGAATGGAGCCAGGGCGGTTCTCCCTAACCGCCCGTATTGAGTTCGGGCCTTTGGGGACCACGGCCCCGACCGGTAAACCAGCTTTAAATTTTTAAGCAACGGACTTACGTATTTTCTGATCGGCCCGCCGGTACGTCGGGCCCTACCTTGGTTCCTGTGCTGGGGTATTACACTCATGACCTGAGTCCGTTCCTGATTCAGTTCGGGCAGGGGTGGGGGATTCGTTACTACGGACTGGCGTATGTTCTTGGTTTTCTGGCGTGGTACCATGGTCTCAAGTGGTTTCGTGGAAAGGGGTGGTCTCAACTCACTGACACGCAGATTTCGGAACTTCTTTTTTATACAGTACTGGGAGTCCTGGTGGGAGGACGTCTGGGTTATTGCCTCCTTTATGATTGGTCGGAAACCCTACGCAACCCCATCAGTATTGTTTCCTTCTGGAACGGTGGCATCCGGGGGATGGCGAGTCATGGGGGAATCGTCGGGGCCTTGATCGGTTTTTTGCTTTGGGCCCGGAAGAGCAAGGTCGACGGTTGGGCGGTCTCTGATAATGCGGCGGTTTTGGCCCCCGTTGGAATCTTTCTTGGAAGGATAGCTAATTTTATCAATGGGGAACTCTGGGGAAGGGTGAGTCAGGTCCCTTGGGCGGTGATTTTTCCGGATGCTGGAACCAAAGAGCCCCGGCATCCCTCGCAAATCTATGAAGCCATCGGCGAGGGTTTGGTTCTCGGGCTCACCATGTTTTGGTTCCGATCCAAAAGTCCAAAACCCAGTGGTCTGGTGACCGGAGCCTTCTTTACGGTGTATGGAGTGATCCGAATCGGGCTGGAGTGTTTTCGGGAGCCCGATGCCGGAGACCCTTTATGGCTGGGATTAAGCCGGGGGCAGTGGTTCTCTGTGGCCCTGATGCTGGTGGGCCTGGGCATATGGGGGTGGAGGAAACAGAGTAAGGATTAAGATGAAGATGAAGATGAAGGGATCGGGCTCTTCGTGGATATCGGATGTGGGGAAGAGGTAGGAGGGGATGGGCTAGAACTTGATCATGACGTGGCGGGGCACGGTGTAGTCCTCCAGCGCAAAAACCGAGAGGTCCTTGCCGTAACCGGAGCGCTTGAGCCCGCCGTGGGGCATTTCGTTGACCAGCATGAAGTGGGTGTTGACCCAGGTGCAACCGTAGCGCAGGGCGGAAGCCACTTTCATTCCCTTGGAGAGATCGCGAGTCCAGACGGAGGAGGAGAGTCCATACTCGGATTCGTTGGCCCAGCGAATGGCTTCCTCCGGAGTCTTGAATTTGGTGACGGAAACCACCGGCCCAAAGACTTCCGATTGGACGATCTCGTCCTCCGGATGGGCTCCGGAGAGTAGCGTGGGTTGAAAGAAGAAACCCTTGCCGGGGGCGACGGATCCGCCGGCCACAGCTTTGATGTGTTTGTGTTCGGTCGCCCGGGCCACATAGCCCCGGACGCGGTCACGATGGGCGGAGGTGATGAGCGGCCCGAGTTCGTTGTCTTCGTCCTTGTTTTTGTTGTACTTGATGGAGGCGACGGCTTTTCCGAGCTCCGAGACCAGATCGTCGTGAACTTTCGGGCCGGCATAAATCCGGCAGGCGGCAGTGCAGTCCTGACCGGCGTTGTAGAAGCCGAATTTGCGGACCGCCGAGACCAGCTCCCCCAGATCGGCATCGTCAAAGACAATCACAGGTGCCTTGCCGCCAAGTTCCAGGTGGGTGCGTTTGATGTTAGCCGCGGCCGCTCCCAAGACTTTGGTGCCGGTGGAGATGCTGCCGGTCAAAGAGACCATGCGAATCAGGGGGTGGGAGATCAGGGCCTGACCGGTGGTGGAGCCCCGCCCAGTGAGGAGGTTGACCACACCGGAGGGAAAAAGGTCAGCCAACGTCCGGCCAAGATGGAGGGCGGTCAGGGGAGTGAATTCCGAGGCTTTCAGGACGATGGTGTTTCCCGCGGCGAGAGCGGGGGCGAGTTTCCAAGCGGCCATCATCAGTGGGTAGTTCCAAGGAGCAATGGAACCAATCACCCCGACGGGATCCCTTCGGAGCATGGAGGTGTGTCCGGCCAGGTATTCTCCGGCGGAGGGACCGGTGGTGCAGCGGGCAGCTCCGGCAAAGAAGCGGAAGCAGTCGGATACGGCAGGAATTTCATCCGCGAGGAAGGCATGCCGGGGCTTGCCGCAGTTCCGGCATTCGAGATCGGCATAAGTTTCGGCCTCCGACTCGATCCGGTCCGCCAGCTTGAGCAAAAGAGAGGAGCGTTCCGCGGGGGTGGTGTGACCCCAAGTGGCGAAAGCCTTTTCTGCGGCGTGGGCGGCCAGGTCGACCTGCTTGAGGGAAGCTTCAGGGACATGGCAAAAGACCTCCCCGGTGCGGGGGTCGGTGACGGGCTGGGGCTCTCCCTCTCCGGCAACTAGCTTGCCGCCGATGAGGAGACGCGTTTCCACTGGAATGGTTGGGGCCGATCGGTTCGGCATGGTTCAAGCTTAAGCAGGGGAAAATGAAGACACCAATCCCTAGGAAGCCCATTGCCGCAGCTTTTGATACGTGTATGGTAAGTGCATGGCAGTAAAAACCATCACCATCGAGTTGGATGCCTACGAGCGGTTGAAGTCCTTCAAGTCCGGCCCCGCCGAGTCTTTTTCCCAAGTCATCCGGCGACTGGGGCCGCGGGAATCGGGGGCGACGGCAGGAGAGATTCTTCGGAGGGCGGAGGAACGTGCCCGGACGGGTCGGGGGCCCAGTTTACAGGAACTGGATCGGGTGGAGGATTTGCGCAGAAAAAAAACACGTTCCAGGGACCACTGGAGGGAGTAGGTCGCCTTGATCGCCGACACGACTTTTCTCATTGATTTGGAGCGGGAACAAAGGAGAGGGCGTCCTGGGGTGGCCACTACTTGGGCAAGGAACAATCCCAGTCAGCGCCTAAAGGTTGCCTGGGTGACTGCCGGGGAGTTTTTGGCTGGCTTTTCAGACGATCGAAGAAGGGCTGCCGAGGAAGTGTTGGAGACTTACACGATCTTGGAGGCAGACGAGGCGGTTCGCTGGAACTGG
>RGGS01000022.1 GCA_010024525.1 Verrucomicrobiota bacterium
CAGACCGGCAGCGGCGACTTCCTTGGCCAAGGCAAGGGCTTCCTTGGAGGTGGTGGCCGTAGGTTTCTCGCAATAGATGTGCTTTTTGGCGGCGATGGCCTTGCGCACCCCGATGGGGCGTTGGCCGGTGAGGGTGGAATCGAAATAGATCTGATTGGCGGGATCTTTCAGGGTGGCATCGAGGTCAGTGGAGACCCGGGTGATGCCATGGGCGGCACCAAGGTTGCGGAGTTTCTCCTCGCTGCGCCCTACCAGGATGGGGTCGGGCATGATGACCTCACCGGGCTTAATCTGGACGCCGCCTTGTTTGCGGATGGCGACAATGGATCGGATCAGGTGTTGGTTGGTGCCCATGCGTCCGGTGACGCCGTTCATGATGATGCCTACTTTGTGTTCTTTCATATATTCCTTGGTTGGGGTTGGCCGAAATCAGGGTTTCTTGGTGCACTGAGGTTGGGCGCCGACCGGAAGGGCAGGGACATCGATTCCGGCTTTGGGCAGGGTGCCTTCCAATTCCTGCTTCCAGTGGGCGACGTCGCCCGCCGGACCATAAACGTAAATCATGCGCAGGGGCCTGTCGCCCGTGTTGGTGAGCTGATGGAATACGCCCGAGGGAATATAGACGGCCTGGCCGCTCTTCACGGCGATGCGTTCCGTGCCGAGGCACATTTCGCCTTCGCCTTCGACGACGAAGTAGACCTCCTCCTGTTCCTGATTGTGCCAGGGGACCTGCCCCCCCTTGGGTTCGAGCGTGACGTTGCCCATGGCGAAGTTGGCGGCCTGAATGGGAGACATTCCTCCTACCAGATTCTGGGTCCGGCGGCGGGCCGGGTACGTCCGGCCTTGGATTTGGCTCAAATCGGCGACGATCATGATTTTCCTCCAAAGAAGGTGAGATAGGGCTTTCCGCCGGAAAGCCGCAAAATGTAAAGGGCCAGCTCCAGCAGATGGTAATCGCCCCACATGGCCGCCTCACCGCAGGGAACCTTGAATCCTTTAGGCACGTGGTCCCACCCGTTAGGACGATGGTAGACCGTGTGGAGAAGAAGACCCTCATGCTTGGGGTTGGTGGAGAGGTAGGGCTCGGAGAAAAGAGTCCGGGCCACCGTCAATCCGGCGGCGAAATAGGTTTGTCCGGCAAACTTGTCCCCGTGTTTCTGCAAATATCGGCCAAGGCGAAGAAGGCCCTGGGCGGCAATAGCGGCCGCAGAACTGTCCACGGGCTCATGATAATTATAGGGGTCGGCCGGCCGGTTAAGGTAGTCGCCGAGATGAATCAGGCCCGGAGCGCCGGTATCCCAGTAGGGAATGCCGTCCGTGGGGGTTTCCCGAAGGTAGAAATCCGCCGTGACCTTGGCCACCTCGATGAACCGGTTGAGGACTTTTCGTTTCCCGCCAAATTGACGAAAGCTGGATTCGGGGAGGGTGTGAAGAAATTCAAGCTGTTCGGGGTAACCGCAAAGCACCCAGGCGTGCCCCCGGGTCCAGGTGGAAAAGGCAGAGTAACCCTGTTGGGTGGAGGGACAGCGGTAGGCCCCGTCGGTGACATTGAAGATCGACTCATGGACCACCCGACCCGGAACGTCGTAAATGTCCCGGCCCTTGCCGTAGTACACATTGAAGCGGGCGGTGGTCTCGGCGTGCTGGAGAGAGCGGTTGAGGAGGCTGATCTTCCGGTCATTTTCCCCCATGAGCGTCTGTCCCAGTTGGTGGGCGAGGCCCAAAGCCCGGAGGGAGCGGATCGTGTCGGAGAAGAGGGAGTGGGGACCGTTGAAGGAGCGGATATATCCCAGATCGGGGGTCAGTTGAGTCCAGCGGGAGGCCTGAACGGCGCCGCTGGCCTTGATGGCCAAGTCATAGAAGTGGCCTTCCCAGGCGTTGGCCGGCAAGCGACCTTCGTGAAGCAGACGGCGAAGGTTGCCGTAGGTGCTGATGTTGTTGAAGCCATGGTCATGGACCCCGATGTGGGTGACGTGAGAGGCCATGCGACGGAGGGTTCCCTCACGACCGATTTTGAGCATGGTTTTGTCTCCGGTGGCATCGAAATGGAGAATAGCCGAACCGAAAACAAAGCCTTCGGTCCACTCCGTCCAACCGCGGGAGGTGTATCTACCTGCGACGGTGAAGACAGGGGTGCCATCCGACTCTCGCCACCGTTTCTGCAGGGAAAGGATTTTTGGAGTGGCGACGTCAAAAACGCGCCGGGCGGCGGTTTGCAGTTGTTTTGGGGTGAGGGAGGAATCGAGGTGGATCATGGGGGTTCTCCTTAGAGACGGCGGAGGTGAAATCCACCGTCGAGGTAAATGACATCGCCGGTGCTAAAGGGAAAGTCGCCGCGGCAGATGGCTTTGGCAGCCAAGCCGACATCCTCGGGCCGACCCCAGCGCTTTTGGGGAACGAGGCCCTCGCCAATAAGCTTGTCATACTTCTCCTTCACTCCGGAGGTCATGTCGGTGGCCATGACTCCGGGACGGAGCTCGATGACCTGGATGCCATCGGCGGCCAGTCGGGTGGCCCAAAGTTGGGCGGCCATGGCGAGACCGGCCTTCGAAATGCAGTACTCGCCGCGGTTGACAGAGGCGGTGTTGGCGGAGATGGAGGTAACGAAGATGAGTTTGTATCCTCCCGGGAGAAGGGATTTTCCGGGGTGGGCCAGCCAATGACGGGCGGCGAGTTGGCTGAGGAAATAAGGTCCCTTGAGGTTGACGGAGATGACCTCGTCGAAGATTTCCTCTTTGGCGTTGGGAAGATCGGCACGCTCGCGGGGAGCGATGCCGGCATTATTGATCAAGGCATCCAGACGACCAAACCCTTCCAATACCCGCTTCATCAGATGGGCGCGATCCTCGGAGAAAGCCAGTTGGGCGGGTACGGCGATAAAGCGCTGGTCCTTACTTTTGGCTACTGCCTGACAGGCGGAGACCGTCTCCTCGGCGGCCTGACGGTTGGAAGCATAGTGAATCGCCAGATCATACCCCTCCGGGGCCAAAGAAAGGGCCACTCCCCGGCCCAACCCACGGCTGGCTCCGGTGATGAGAATGACGGGTCGTGACATGCCAAAATGCTAACCCGTGAGTACGAAAAAAGGATGGGAAAAACCGCTTTCTATAGCACAAAAACGACATTAATTTTGTTCTATGCCTAAAAAAAGGGTCCGACGTTTTCCCGATGTGCCTTTGCAGCCGGTCGTGCTCCGTAAGATGCAGGTACGCTGCGGGAAATGGCGTATCACCGGACTGAGGGTCAACCGCCACCTGCAACCGTTTGATCAGATGACCCCCCACGCGCATCCCCACGGGCAGTTGCTCTTGTATCTCCGGGGTCGGGGGGTCCAGCGGGTGGGTGCTAAAAGTTTTCCCGTGACCTCTGGATCTGTGTTTTTTATTCCTCGCGGTTTGCGGCACGGGTTTGAAGAGACTGGACCCCGGCGGGCCATCTGCCTGGTAGCGGACTGGGTTGGCGAGCGGAAATTCTGCCCCGGCTTTTTGAGGGCAGAGGCGATGGCAGAGGTTCGCGCCCGACTGGCCTTGCTGGGATCCGCAGCTAGAGAAGAGGATCTTTCGGTTGCAGGAACCACCCTCCAGATTATTGCCCTTTGTCTGGATTCATGTCACCCAATCGCCCTCGGATCTGCTGCTTCTCGGGGTTTGCTCCAGCGGTTGAACCGGGAATTTCGCCAGGATGCCTACTGGAAGTGGCCATCTGTCAGCGAACTATCCAAACGAATGGGGTTTCAGAAAGACTATTTAAACCGACTGATCCGTAGCGGCACTGGTCTGACCCTAGGTCAATGGCGGGCAAAAAAAATCCTGAGGTCCGTCGAGGCAGATTTGCGGAAAAGGCGAAAGATGGCCGAAGTTGCCGAACGCTGCGGATTCACTGATGTAAATTACTTCACCCGCTGGTTTCGGAACCAAACCGGATTGCCCCCTAAAAAATGGCAACAGCGGTCGGCGTAACGGCCTTTCGGCGGCGGTTCGCGTACCGCCTGCGTTCTGGTTGTAAAAAAGGTCTAATACAAACTTTTTCTGGCAGGGAGAAGGTAGCCAGGACCATAAAAACCTCCAAGGAACTAATCAAAAAAGGTTTAAGATTCCCTCAAAAAAAACGCCGCTTCATACTTGAGTCAACTTGCATAGTCCGCCTGATGCTTCGAATAACCTTTTGGATGAGTTGGAGACAAAAACACAGACTTTTTAGAAGTTTTGAAACGATTTAAGTCGATGCGAATCCATTTCGATGGGTGTAAACAATTATCTGCCAATGCTGTGCGAAAACCCTTGTCATGAACGGATTTTTCGGGCAGGCTTTACATTTCCGCTGTCATCCGGTCGGTGTCTGAAAAGATAACGATTAGGTCAGTCGGCATGTGACGGTTCGGTGAATCGTCCTCCATGCGTGCTTCGAGCGCTTCATGGAACCCGCCAACGGGGTGCCTTCTATCTAGGGAAGTCTGCGGGGGAGAAAACAAAGCATGCCGACGATCAATCAGCTGGTTCGTTTTGGCCGTTCCGCCCTCAAGCGCGGCACCAAAGCCCCCGCCTTGCACGGATGTCCCCAGCGTCGTGGGGTTTGTCTGCAGGTCATGACCCGCACTCCCAAAAAGCCAAATTCGGCTCTCCGAAAAGTTGCCAAGGTTCGTCTCTCCAATGGTGAGGAAGTGATCGCCTACATTCCCGGTGAAAATCATAATTTGCAGGAGCACTCGATTGTTCTGGTTCGTGGTGGCCGTGTGAAAGACTTGCCCGGCGTCCGTTACCACATCGTCCGAGGCACGCTGGATGCCCTCGGGGCCTCGGGACCCAGCAACTCGAACAAGCTCGCCCGACTCGTTTCTCGAAGCAAATACGGTGTCAAACGCCCGAAGGGCGGTGGTGCCAAAGCCGCCGCTGAGGCCAAACCGGCGAAAGCCTAACCCCGAGGAGATCCTTTCATGTCCCGCCGCCGTCGTCATATTTCTCGCAAAACCACTCCGGATCCGGTCTATGAGAGTCCTCTCATCGGACGGATGATTGGATACATCCTTAAGAGAGGGAAGTATTCCACCGCTAGCCGCTTGGTTTACAACGCCATCAAAAGGGCGAATGAGGGCGGTTCCGGGGGAGATCCTTTGGCCGTGGTGCAGAAAGCCGTTGAGAACGTAAAACCCCGTTTGGAAGTCAAATCCCGGCGAGTGGGCGGGGCGACTTACCAAGTGCCCGTTGAAACCACCCCCGAACGCCAGCTATCCCTTGCTCTGCGCTGGATTGTGGAGCTCGCCAATAACCGCAAGGGTATGGCTTTTGAAAAAGCCCTATCCCAGGAAATCCGCGATGCGGCGGCCGGGCAGGGGAACGCCATCAAAAAACGGGATGAAACCCACCGGATGGCCCAGGCCAACCGGGCTTTCGCGCATCTGCGCTGGTAAAGGACCAAGACGATGCCTCCCGCCGCCGGATCTGCCCGTAGCTATTCCCTCGAACGCACGAGGAACATCGGGATCTGCGCCCACATCGACGCGGGAAAAACCACGCTCACGGAGCGGATTCTTTTTTATACGGGGAGTATTCACAAAATGGGTGAGGTGCATGAAGGCACCACCGTGACGGATTGGATGGAGCAGGAAAGGGAGCGTGGCATCACTATTACCTCGGCTGCCACCACCTGTTTCTGGCCAGTCAAGGAAGAGGCCGGGTTGGTGAAATCTTTCGAGAAAACCAAAAACCGCATCAACATTATCGACACGCCCGGACACGTGGACTTCACCGCTGAGGTGGAGCGTTCTCTTCGGGTGCTGGACGGCGCCATCGCCGTATTCTGCGGAGTGGCCGGGGTCCAACCCCAAAGCGAGACCGTATGGCGTCAGGCCAACAAGTATGGCGTCCCCCGAATCGCTTTCGTCAACAAGATGGACCGTACCGGTGCGGATTTCGATAAGGCCGTCTCCGAGATGAAAACCAAGCTCGGTGCCAATGCTTGTCCCATCCTGATTCCCATGGGTAAAGAGGACACCCTTCAAGGCCAATTGGACCTGATTAACCAAAAGGCGATTGTTTATACCGACAGCAAAAACCTTGGTTCCACCTACGAAATCCGCGACATCCCGGAAGAATTCAAAGCCCTCGCGAAAAAAGGTCTGGATGAGTTGATTGAGCGGGTCGCCGATGTGGATGAGGAGGTGGGGAATCTGTTTCTTGAGGAAAAACGTCCTGATGTAAAACAACTCAAGGCAGCCATCCGCCGGGCCGTGATTGCCAACAAACTGGTCCCAGTGGTGGGGGGGTCGGCCTTCAAAAACAAGGGTGTGCAAAGCTTGGTGGACGCCGTGGTCGAGTATCTCCCTAGCCCAATCGATATTCCTCCTGCCGTCGGCCATAGCACCGAGAATCCGGAAGAGCGGATCCCGGTCAAAGTGGATGACGGCGAAAAGTTCTGCTCCCTGGCATTCAAGCTCTGGACGGATCCTTTTGTCGGAAAATTGATCTTCTTCCGCGTCTATTCCGGAAAACTTTCCAAGGGTGAGTTCATTTACAATTCCCGCACCGGAAAACGTGAGCGCGTCAGTCGTTTGATCCAGATTCAGGCCGACAAGCGGGAGGATATCGACACGGTGTTTGCCGGGGATATCGCCGCCACGGTTGGACTAAAGGATATTGCCACCGGGGACACCCTTCGGAATGAGGATCTAGAAATCACCCTCGAGCCGCCCAGCTTTCCTGAGCCGGTTATCTCCATGGCGGTTGAACCCAAGACCAAAGGCGACCGTGAAAAGATGGGCGAGGCCCTGCAGCGTCTCTCTGAAGAGGACCCGACTTTCCAGGTGCAATCCAATGAGGAAACCGGTCAGACCATCATCAAGGGAATGGGTGAGCTTCACTTGGAAATTATCTGTGACCGTCTGAAGCGGGAATTCAGTGTCGAAACCAATGCGGGGGCCCCGCAAATTGCCTATCGCGAGACCATCACCAAGAGCTCGGGCGGAGAGGGGAAACTGATCAAGCAGTCCGGGGGTCGTGGACAGTACGGGCACGTCATCCTCCAGGTGGAACCTCAGGAGCGTGGGAAAGGCATTGTGGTGGAAAACAAGGTGACCGGTGGAAACATCCCGAAGGAGTACATCCCGGCCGTCAAAAAAGGCGTGGAAGAAGCTCTTCTCAATGGAGTCATCCACGGAAGCCCGGTCATCGACATGAAGATCCAAATCATGGACGGCTCCTACCACGAGGTGGATTCGAACGAGTTGGCCTTCAAAATGGCCGCCATTTTTGCGGTCAAGGACGCCATGCAAAAAGCCGGGCCGATCCTTTTGGAGCCTATCATGTTGGTGGAGTGCTCGACGCCCGACGAGTTCCAGGGAGACATCCTGGGAGACATCAATCGCCGTCGTGGCAAGATCATGAATGTCGATTCCAAGAGTCTCACCTCGATTGTGAAGGCAGAGGTGCCCTTGGCGGAAATGTTCGGTTATGTGAATACGATCCGGTCGCTCTCCCGTGGACGTGCGGCCTATTCCATGGAGCCTTCCCACTTTGAGCAGGTCCCATCCAGCGTGCTGGCGCAAGTCACCCAACAAAAGAAAGGCTGATCCCCATGGCCGCAACCCGCATCCGCATCCGTCTCAAGTCCTTTGATTACCGTCTGCTCGACAAGGCGGCAGGGGAGATTGCCGAGACCGCCTCGCGCACCGGCTCCCGGGTGGCGGGTCCCATTCCTTTGCCCACCAAGATTGAGCGCTACACGGTGAACCGCTCTCCCCATTGCGATAAAAAGAGCATGGAGCAATTTGAAATCCGTACCCACAAGCGGCTTCTGGATATTCTGGAGCCCTCCGGCAAGACGGTCGACGAGCTGAAGAAGCTGAATCTGCCTGCCGGGGTGGATATCACCATCAAGATTTAACCCGAGGAGAAACCACCATGATCGAGCGCTTTGGCATGATCGGAAAAAAGGTCGGAATGACCCGGATCTATGATGATCAGGGACAGGCCACCGCCGTGACCGTCATTTCGGCGGAACCAAACACGGTTTATGAAGTGCGCACTCCCGAAAAGTCCCGCGTGAAAGCGGTCGTTATGGGGATGGGTGAGCGCAAGGCTTCCCGCACGAACAAACCGCAACGTGTGGCTTTCGAAAAGGCCGGTCGAAAGAACCCCCTCGTTCTCCGTCAGTTTCGCGCCGCTCCCGCAGATTTGGCGGTGGGCGCTGAGGTTCATGTGACCCGTTTCAAGGCCGGACAGTTGGTGGATGTGCTGGGTGTTTCCAAGGGCAAGGGCTTCCATGGTGTGATGCGGAAGCATAACTATGCCGGACAAGCCGATGCGCACGGCTCCACCACCCACCGTCGGAACGGAGCCATCGGTTGTCGCTCCACTCCCGGTCGTGTCTACAAGAACGCAGGCATGCCTGGACATCTTGGAAGTGACAATTGCACCATCCAGAATTTGAAAGTCATGCAGGTCAGGGAAGGGGAAAAGCTGATCCTTGTCCGCGGCGCAATCCCCGGGCCCAACGGCTCGGTGGTTATTGTGCGGGACGCCATCAAAGAACCGGTGAAGGCCTAACCTTATGAGCAAAGCCAAAGCCATCAACCTTCCCGCCGCCGAAAAGGCCTTGGGGGTCGAGCTCTTCAAGAACCGCAAGGCCAGCCAGGCGCTGCACGAGGCGGTGACTGCCTATCAGGCGAATCGTCGTGCCGGAACCCATGCCACTTTAACGAAGGCCACGGTCGACTTGTCCGGAACCAAGCCGTGGCGTCAAAAGGGCACGGGTCGTGCCCGGGCCGGTTATAAATCCTCGCCCGTTTGGCGTGGCGGCGGTGTGGTCTTCGGTCCTCATCCCCGTGACTACAGCAAAAATCTTCCCAAAACGGTTCTGCGCACGGCTTTACGCCGGGCCATTTCGGATCTGGCCACGGCTGGCGCCCTGCACACCGGTTCGGCTCCCAGCCTAAAAGCCCCGAAGACGAAGGAACTCATCGGTTGGATCAAGGATTCCGGGTTGCCGCTTTCCGTCTTGCTTGTGCTTTCCAAACCGGAAGAGGCCCTGTTGAAGGCCGCGCGTAATCTTCGCGAAGTCGATGTTCGCCCAGCCCGGGAAGTCAACGCGGAGGACCTGTTACGTCGTCGTCAGGTCTGGATTTCGGAAGAGGCCTGGGTGGAACTCGGGCGTCGCTTGCAGCCGAAAGCCAAAAAGGAATGCGCCTCATGAGATCACCCACGGAAGTCATTTACTGGCCCCGTGTTTCCGAAAAGGGAACCCGGTTGGCCAGCGCCCACAATCAGTATCTGTTTGAAGTTGCTCCCGACGCCACCAAGCTGGAAATCCGTCAGGCAATCACCGCTTTATTTGGCAAAAAGGTTCTTCGCGTGAACACCATGCGCCGCCAAGGCAAGGTTCGTCGCTCCCGTCGGGGCGAACCGGGCCGCAAGAACCACACCAAGCGGGCCATCGTGACCCTGGCAGAAGGCCAGAAGATCGAGACGGCATAAGGAGAAGATTATGGCTCTCAAAGAATTTCGCCCCCTGACGCCATCCCTGCGATACACCATGTTGCGGGACTTCTCGGAGCTTACCCCGGATTCCGTTCCGGAGAAATCATTGCTCGAGATCAAGAAACGGACCGGAGGAAGAAATTCCTATGGCCGGATGACCTCACGGCATCGTGGTGGGGGTCACAAAAAGAAGTTTCGCATCATTGAGTGGAATCGAGCGAAGCGCTCGGCGCCCGGAAAAGTGCTCGCGATTCAGTACGATCCGAACCGTTCCGCCCGCATCGCATTGCTGGAGTACGGTCCCAAGGATCGGGCTTACATTCTTGCCCCGGAGGGTCTGAAAGTTGGCGCCTCCGTGGTGGCGGGAAAATCCGTCCCTGCCGAGGTGGGGAATGCGTTGCCCCTGCGGGCCATCCCTCAGGGATTGCCTTTGCACAATATTGAGCTGGTTCCCGGACGTGGCGCCAAGATGGTGCGTTCCGCCGGGGTGGCTGCCATCTGCACCGCCATTGACGGTGACGATGCCCTCCTGCGTCTTCCCTCGGGTGAAGTCCGTCGCTTGCATGCGGATTGTTACGCCACCGTGGGTCAGGTGGGGAATATCGCCCACGAAAAAGTCAGTCTGGGCAAGGCGGGACGGGCCCGTTGGCTCGGACGCCGTCCCCACACCCGCGGCATGGTCATGAACCCGATTGATCACCCGATGGGTGGAGGACAGGGAAAGAGCAAGGGTGGTGGCGGGCGTCAGCACCCGGTTTCGCCTTGGGGTCAGTTGGCCAAGGGTCTGAAGACCCGTAAACGTCACAAGCCCTCGAACCGATTTATTGTGGAAGATCGGAGAAAGAAGAGATCCTCATGAGCCGAAGTCTGAAAAAAGGTCCATTCATGGACGACCATTTGCTGGTGAAAATCCAGAAGATGGGGGGAGCGAAGAAACCGATCAAAACCTGGTCCCGCCGATCGATGATCGCTCCGGAGTTTGTGGGACACACCTTTCTGGTGCACAACGGCAAGGCCTTTAATCCGGTTTTCGTCACGGAAAACATGGTGGGACATCGGTTGGGCGAGTTTTCCCCGACCCGCGTGTTCAAGAAGCACGGTGGTCACACCGAGAAGGTAACCAAGTGATGCATTTCTCCCTTTTCCTCTCTCTCATGCTTGGCGCCGTGGTCGCCATAGCTGCGCCGCAGCCAATGGTGGATGAGGTCGCCATGGCTCAGGCGGAAGCGAAGGCTTACCGGGAAGCTTGGCTTGAGTTAAAGAGGAGAGACGAGGTTTTGGGGTTGACGGCCTTAAGTCCCGAAGTGCACGACACGCAAGATAAGGTGGCACGGTTGTCAGGGGAACTGATCCGCTCGCAAAATGAGCGAAAAAGCCTTGTGCAAAAAGCGGAGAAAGTGATGGAGACCGCGATTCGTTGGGCTGGGGAGACTGACCCCTCCAAAAAAGCTTCAGCTCGTGCCGATTTTGAGTCCATGAAACGGGATTTTCAGGCGGCGGTCCAGAACGCGGAGGGGTCACGTCCTTTGGCCTCCGGGGTGACTGATGCCCAGGTGGTGGCCGTGGACCGCAAACAACAGGCTTTGGTTCTGAATCTGGGACGAGCCCAAGGGGCAAGGGAAGGCATGCCTTTCCGGATTTTGCGCGGCGACCAAGTGGTGGGGAGTTGCCGCTTGATTGAGGTCCGTGAACTCGTCTCTGCCGGCATGACGGAACAGCTTAACCAGGGTACTGAACTTAAAGTGGGGGATCGCGCTGCGATCTATGCTGAAAAATGAGCAACGAATTAAAAACTTCCCGGGCCGAAATGAAGTA
>RGGS01000211.1 GCA_010024525.1 Verrucomicrobiota bacterium
GTTTTGTCCAGCTGCAGTTGGCGACTGACGCGCTGGGCGGCGGCGAAGAGTTGGCTAAAAACAGGATGATCTTCGGGCGGAACGGCCGAGTGGCGGGCGTGGTGCTTTTTGGGAATCAGGAGAATATGGACCGGGGCCTGCGGGGCGATGTCCCGAAAGGCAAGGATGTGGTCATCCTCGTACACGATGTCAGCGGACACCTCGCGATCGATGATGCGCTCGAAAATCGTCTTGGCCATGGGGCCGACTACCAGATGGTCAGTTCGAGGAGTGAGGGGCTGAGGGTCTGGGCCCGGGCGCGGATAAAGTGCACAATTTCATCGTTGAGTTTTTGACAGGAGGTACGCCAGGAGGCGGAGCCGGTCAGGGAAAGAACACAGGAGCGGAGACCTTCCAGGCGAAGCACGGACGCGAGGGTGGAGACTTTCTCGTCCACGAGGGCGGCCAGCCGATGATAAAAGAGAATCTCCAGCGGGGCCTCGCGGGCGAGAGCGGCCAAGTTGATGGAGGGGGAGGAGGTGGCCAATTCAAAATGGCGGGCGATGGCCGGGCAACCGATTCCCTCGAGGGAGCGACGCAGAATGAGTTCCAGGGTGTCCCGCTCAATCTGCGACCGGGCAAAGTCATGGCGCAAATAATGGAGAACCGCCTGCGCGACATCCGGGGCGAGGGGCCATTGCTGGTGCCCGGCCCGGGTGGCCGCTTTTTCCAGGGAAATGATCAGCCACGACTCGTTCAGACGGGTCGGCGAGGCTCCCGGAATCGAAACCAGGGGGAGCGGGGTGTCGCTAGGGGAGTTATCGGGCACTGAGGCTTTTTACCTCGCTGACAAAATCCCGGACGTCACGGAATTGGCGGTAGACTGACGCAAAGCGGACATAGGCGACTTCATCCATTTTCTTGAGGGCGTCCATGATCTTTTCACCAATCGCGGTGGTGGGAATCTCGCGACCGTATTTCTGCTCGAGCTCTTCCATAATCTTGTCGACGGCCTTTTCAATGAGTTCAGGGCTAACGGGCCTCTTTTCGCACGCTTTTTGGAAGCCCAGAACGAGTTTGCGGCGGTCAAAAGGTTCGTAGCGGCCATCCCGTTTGACGGCCCGAAGGTCTTCGCGCTCAATCTCTTCGTACGTTGTAAACCGGTAGTTGCAGGCAAGGCACTCGCGGCGGCGACGAACCACCGCACCATCTTTCCAAGGCCTCGAATCGATTACTTTATCCTCTTCGGTATTGCATTTTGGGCATTTCATACAACTCCTTGTGTTGCATCGAAACTACAAGTAGTCGGTGTGGGGTCAATTAAATTTTAAGCATAAAAACTTATTTTAAAGTATAAACTCAAGTGGTTTTGCGTTTTATTGAATAGTTTAATGGATCATGAAAATAGGTAGAGGTTTTAGTATTTGCCTGTAAGGTAATAATGTTGATGAGACACGATTCGAATTTGACCAAGTGGGGATGGCGTTCGTTGTTACTGGCGGTCCTGCAAAGCGGGCTTCTTCTGAGTTTTGCCTGGCCGCAGGCGAGTTGGGCGGGAAACGTTTACGTCAGCCGTTTTTGGCACAATCACCAACCCATCTATTGGCCGGAGTGGAGCTCCAACCCGCAACCCGAGCGGGTTCAGTTTGCGCAGGACTCGATTAACTTGAAGTCAGGTCAGGTTTACGATTCGGGGGTAGCCCATCCCGAAAACGACCTGAACGCCATTTTTAGTGTCGGGGACCGGGTCAACGCCTATCAAGCAGGCCCTCGCAACTCCTTGGCCAACGTGAACAGCGGCGGTTACGCGATGAGTTATTCCGGTTCCCTGATCAACAATGTGGCCAGTCTGGGGGCGGCGAACGCATTGGGCTATGGGGGAGGTTGGTGGAACGGAAATCGCGAAGCCCGTAACTGGACAACCTCCGGGGGCAGCCGGAAAATGGATCTGGTGGGATTTACTTATCACCATTCCCTCGGCGCGGTTTTGCCAAAGGAGGTTTTCCGCAAGGAGATTCAGATTTTCAAAGAGGCCTATTACAAAGCATGGAATACCGGAAGCGTGACCAATCACTCGAAAGGCTACTTCCCGACGGAGATGGCCTTTTCCCAGTCGATGATCGATGTGCTCACCGATGAGGGGTACCAGTGGGTGATCGTGGCCAGCCATCACTTGAGCCGCACTTTGCCTTCGTACATGGGAGACCCGGCCTACACCGCCCCCGAGGCCAACAGTTGGAAAATTTTTTCGAGTCCGCCCAACGCCGCCGACCAAATCGGGAGTGCGAGCGGGGGGGCGTGGTGGTTTGGGACCGGCAATGTGGGGGAAACCGCCAGGAATTATGCGCCCTATGCCTATCAACTGCACAAGGCCCAGTATGTGAATCCTGAATCCGGAGCAGTGAAGAACGTTCTTCTGGTTCCTTCCGATGATATTCAAAGTTACAAAGCCGGATACTCGGGATGGCAGAAGGGGTTGATCGACGGGAACATCGCCCCTTACGCCAACGATTCCACCCGACCCTGTCTCGTGATGCCCGCCACCGACGGGGACAATGCCTGGGGCGGAGGGGCCTCCTCCTGGGATGGGGATGCGCCCAGCCTGATGAACAACGGAACTTATCCCGGGGTTGCCATTCAGGATTTCGTCAACCAGTACGGAGGGGCGGCCGACACCGTCCATATTGAGGATGGAGCATGGATTTTTCCGGAAACCGATTACGGCTCCCCCTATTTCCTTAAATGGGTGGAGCCTCCCGTGGCCAATTCCACCGCCACCAATCGGGTGCCCAATACCCAGGTGGACATCGAGACACCTGGATTCTCCAGCAAGTTTTACAGTTGGGCGCCGGTGATTGCCGGGGCCAACTGGTGTCAGACAGCGGAGCAGATGACGATTGGGGAGGGCGGTTCGGTGCAGGCCTGGAAAATCCAGGATCCGTATGACAACCTCAACAGCCGAACCTACAACAATCCCAACCCTGCCGAGAGGGCGTGGCACATCTTCCTCGCCGGTCTGGATTCGGGGTTCAACTACTACGGTGGTTTGGGCAATGACGATGAGATCAAAACATCCTTGGCGACCCGACGGGCCTACGAGTTATTGAACACGTACGTTAGCAGCCGTAAGTCGACCAACGACCAGACTCCCCCGACGGTCTTTAAGCCCCAGCGTTTCCCTTACAATCCGGGGGCCTACACCTTTGGCTGGTTCAATTCCGTTCCCGGCGGCAACACCAGTTTTCTCAAAAAGATGAACTCTGAATTTTATGTCTGGACGTTTGCCTATGACGTTTCCGGGATCACCAACATCGTCCTGA
>RGGS01000212.1 GCA_010024525.1 Verrucomicrobiota bacterium
TAAGTTGAAGTTGAAGAGAGGCTGGAGGCTAGAGATAGGCTTTTAGCGGCTTAGGCGTTAGTGGTGGAGGGAGGCTTGGGTTTTGAAATAAATAATTGGACCGCATCCTTTTTGGTTTTTGGAGGTTTAATCTGGGATGGAGGCGTTGGTGAAAAAGGGAGCAGCTGCGCTTGCGGGACTCGTCCGGTGGGTGCGGGGTGAGCGGGTGATGCTGGATGCTGACTTGGCGAGGCTCTATGGGGTGGAGACCAAGGCTTTGAAGCGGGCGGTGAATCGAAATCGCAAAAGATTTCCGGAGGACTTTATGTTTCTCCTTAAAAGAAAGGAGGTTGCAAACTTGAGGTACCAAATTGGCACCTCAAGTTTGGGCTGGGGCGGGAGCCGGTATTCAACGATGGCGTTCACCGAACAAGGCGTGGCCATGCTTTCCAGCGTGCTGCGGTCGGACCAGGCGGCGGACGTGAACATCGCGATCATGAGAACGTTCGTACAGTTGCGGAGAATGATGGATTCAAACCGCGAGTTGGCCCGGAGGGTATCGGAGATGGAGAAGCGATATGACGAGCAGTTCCGAACCGTATTTCAGGCCATCCAGGAGTTGATTGCTGAGTAGAGCGAGCCAAAGCGGAAAATTGGGTTTTGAGTGGAAGGCGGGAGGGGCGCCGCCGAGGGCGGCGAGATGAGGATGAAGATTAAGATGAAGATGAAGTTGGTGTGGTAGGATGTGGGGATGAAGTTGGAGAAGTTTTCGGGGTCGAGAGAGGAGCAGGCACGGGCTTTGGCGAAGGTGATGGTGGGGATGTATGGCGAGAAAATGGCCGAGGCGAGGGAGTCGGTCTACGTGGGAGGCAGGAAGGCGGGGTTGGAAGCGCTCGATAGGTTTCGGGTGCAGGGGTATGCCGGCACGAGAAACAAGTTGCAGGGGAATGTGTCGCGGCTGTCGTTTTATATCCGGCACGGGGTGTTGGGGATCCGAGAAGTGGCGGAAAGTGTGCGGGGGCGGTTTGGGAAGAGTTACGATGCGGTGAAGTTTTGGCAGGAGCTGGGGTGGCGGCAGTTTTGGCGGCACCTGTACGGGTTGTGGGGAGACGGGATTTATGAGGATCGCGAGGCACCTAAGGTTCCCCTAGGAAATGAAACGGAGGAGGAGTTGCCCACCGAGATTAGGGAAGGGCGAACGGGGTTGGTTTGTATGGATGGGACGGTGCGGGAGTTGGTGGAGACGGGTTATATCCATAATCACGCGCGGATGTGGTTTGCCTCGTTTGTGGTGCATTTCCGCAAGCTGGGTTGGAGGGCGGGGGAGCGGTTCTTTTACCGGCATTTGCTGGATGGAGATCCGGCGAGCAACGCGTTGTCGTGGCAGTGGGTGGCCTCGACGTTCAGTCACCGGGCCTATCTGTTCAACCGGGAGAATATCCAGGAGAACGGGGGAAAGGAGTGGTGTGCGAGGTGCACGGCGAAGTGTCCCTTTGACGCGACGTATCCGGAGCTGGAGCGGAGGCTTTTCCCGAAATGAAGACGGGGGTGTGGCTGCACGGGGATTCGTTGTCGAAACGGGATCCGGCCCTGCGGAAGTATCCGGAGGCCCGGAGTGTGTTTGTTTTTGATCGTCCGTTTCTGGAAAAGGCGGGGCTGAGCTTCAAGCGGATATTCTTTCTGTATGAGTGCGCGGTGGAGGCGGCGAATGAGATGCGAGTGGGCGAGACGGTGGAGGAGGTGGTGGAGTGGATGAGGGAGCAGGGGGTGGAGAGGTTGGCGGTGACGGAGTCGCCTTCGCCGAGGTGGCGGGAGACGGTGGAGAGGTTGCGTCAGAAGGTGGAGGTGGAGGTGGTTCCGCCTGAGGAGATGGTCTCGGTGCCGGAGGGATATCGGGTGAAGCGGTTCACGCCGTTTTGGAAAGATCTGGGGAGGGAGTGGGTGTAGCGGGCGAAGGCCAGCGAAAGATTAAGATTAAGATGAAGTGAGGCTAAAGAGAGGTGGAAGGTGAAAGGCGAGGAGTGGAAAAAAACTGAGATGAGGATTAGGGGGCAGGATTAGGATGAGGATTAGGATTAAGATGAAGATGAAGTGAGGCTGGAGGCATAGAGACTATGCGCTTAAGAGAGGTGGGAGGATGAGGATGGAGAGAAGCTATGGATTTCAGGCCAGGAACCGGAGGTGTTGTCAGGGAGTGCTGTCGACGCGCCAGAAGGCACGGGTGGCGGTGGCGCCGTTGATAGGGGTGTCAACTAGGTCCCAAAAATTTTCGGCGGAGGGAAGGGTATTGGTGGACCAGGTGCTCAGGTCGGTGCTGGATTTGAGAAGATTCTGGTATCCGATGAAGGCAAAGAGGCGAAGGTTGACCTGGCCCGTGCCCGGATTGATGGACTGAACGGAGAGGGTGGGTGGGTAAAGTTCCGCGGCCAAGAGGTTGGCCTCCAGACGGGGATCGAGGGCGAAAGCATAGAAGGAGGGTAGGCGGCGGGACCAGTTGCTTTCGTTGTGGGCTCCGCCAGCCCCGCCCTCGAAAAGCAGATCGCGGTTCACGGCTTCTTCAGCGCCGAGGTAGCGGTTGTAGGCCGTGAGGCAGTCCTGCCAGTAGACGTTGGAGCTGCTTTGGCCGCCGCTGGATTCGGCGGTGCCCATGTACAGGTAGCGGCGGACGGGTTGGTTGGTGAGGGTGCGATTGGCGAGGAAGTTGGGGCCGGCCCAGTAAGCAGGGGAAAAGATGCCGACGGCGCCAAAGCGATCGGGCCGTTGGAAGCCGATGTAATCACTGATGAGGCCACCCATGGAGGAGCCGGCAGTAAGCGTGTGAGCGGGCTGGGCGCCGTAGGTGCGGAAGTTGAAATCCAAGGTGGGGGTGAGATTGGTGAGAATCCACGAGAGATAGCTGGCGGCGCGACCGGTGAAGTTCAGGCCCAGGCCGGCATAGTTGATGATGGTGTCCCCGTCGGGGAGGTACTCGTAGAGGCGATCGGATCCATAGCCATTGCCGTTGGGGATGGCGACGAGGATGGTCTCGCGCATCCGGCCTTGGCTGATTTCGTAATTGGCAATGCGGTCGGCGTCCCAGGTGCCGAAGCCGCTGCCGGGGAAAAAGACGTTCTGGCCGTCATGAAGATAGAGAACGGGGTATTTTTTCCAGGTGTTCTGGGTGTAGCCGCGCGGGAGGTAGATAGTGACGGGGCGCCCAGGGATATTGGCGACGGTGGAGCCCACGTTGGTGGTAAGGGTTTGGGGGGCGGAGACGGCGGCAGGCGGACGGTAGTTGAAGATTTGTCCGTCCTGAACAAAGAG
>RGGS01000213.1 GCA_010024525.1 Verrucomicrobiota bacterium
AGGGTATACCCCGAGAAGTTTGTTGTGGTTGCGCATATGTTGGAGGCCGATCGCAGTTTTAAGATTGTAAATCTGGGTCTGGGCGATTTGGCGCAATTCCGGTTTGGTGAGGAAAGAGTTGAACAAAACCATCAGATCGTGGGCGGTGGTCTTTTGGGGTTGGCCGGGCAGACCGTGGGGATTGGCAAAACGGGTGCGGAGCATGCCCAGCTTGGCGGCTTGGGCGTTCATCTCCGCCACAAAGTGATCGACGGAGCCCGAGGTGGTTCGGGCCAGGGCCATGGCGCTGTCATTGTCCGAACCGATGATGATGGAACGGAGAAGTTCGCTGATCGGGACCGTTTCCCCCGGCCGGAGGGGGACGGTGCTGGGTTCCACCCGAGTGTCCTCCGCGGCGATCGTCACGATGCCTTTCCCGCCGGTTCTCTCATACACGAGGAGCGCGGTCATGAGTTTGACGGTGCTGGCGGGGGGAAAGGTGTCGTCGATATTCTTGGCGTAAAGAACCTGGCCGGTGAGGGGATCCATCAGAAGTGCCGACCGTGCCAGGAGCTCGTCATTCACCTTCTCCAGGGTCGGAGGTTTGGGCGGAGGGACAGGGGGTGCGGGGTAACTTTGCGCCAAGCCGAGGAGCAGACAAAAACCCCCCAATCCGATACCGCGCATCATGGAATCCGCCAGAGATTGGGGAATCGGGTGAGGCGACGGCAGGATCCTTTTTGGATCTGGAACACATCCTCGATTCGGACTCCCCCGATGCCGGGAACATAGAGTCCAGGCTCGATCGTGAGGACTGCGCCCGCGGGGAGGTTGGGAATGGCAAAACGGGGTGACTCGTGAATTTCCAAACCGAGTCCGTGTCCGATTCCGTGAAAGAAGCCCTGCCAACGCCCCTTTTGAATCCTGGTGGGATAGCCCCGGGTGGCAAACCAGTTTCTTAAGTCCTGCTGAATCTTTCCGCCATCGGCGCGAGCCTCGGTCTGGCGAATGACCTGGCGCTGCCCTTGATAAACTGTTTCCCGCAAATGGCTCAGTCGGTCCGAGGGGGTGCCTTTGACCACGGTGCGGGTGATATCGCCAAAATAACCGGTTCGCGGGTTGCGCGGAAAGATGTCCAGGATGATGGCCTGATGGGCCCGAAGAGGGCCGGAACCGCGCTCGTGGGGATCGCAGGCCTGAGATCCGCCTGCCACGATGGTGTCCTTAGCAATGGAGCCATGGCGGAGGCAGGCAATCTCCATTTCCGCCCGGAGAATTTCCGAAGTCAGAACCGATCCATTCCAATGGAGAACCTGGTTCTTTCGGATCCGGGAGGAACGGAGCACCTCGACGGCACGGGCGAGTCCGGCCTCGGCGGAGCGGATGGCCGAAGTGATGGCCAGAATTTCCCTGGCGGTTTTGCGGATGCGCTCGGGGAAATAGGGCTCGGAGCTGGTATCGAGGCGAATTCCTTGTTTGGCGAGCTGTTGAAACAAGCCAATGGGAAATGAGGCAGGAACCACGGCTCGGCGAATGCCATGTCGGCGGAGAACGGAGGCCAAGAGTTGGGGATAGGAGCCTTTTTTAGGTCCCAGTCGTTTTTCTTCGTCACTGAGGTCGAGGCACTGATCCACGCGGGCGGTTCGGCGGGCTCGGTCGATTTCCAGCGGGCCGAGAAGGGCAAAGGTCTTTCCCGGGCGGGTCTGAAACCAGGCAAAGTCGTCGGGAACAAAAAGACCCGTGGCGTAGGTGAGATCCGGAAAGCGGTCGGTATTTCCAACGAGGAGACGAGCGACCTGGGGCACGATCAGGAGGATTTCAGGAGGGCGCCGGCCAAAAAGCCGGCCAAAAGAAAGGCCAGAAGCACCATCGGAATTCGCAGATCCAAACCGAAGAGGTAGAAGTCCAGATGAAGAAAGCCCGACTGGCGCGCGAGGAGGGCCACGGAGGCGGCCAGGGTTCCCAATGATACGAGTCGGTGGCGGTTCATGGTAGGGCTTGGATCCCAGATTTCATCGGGTATGGGTGTGGGATGTCAATTGCAACACGCACGGGGGATATGGGTACCACCGGGTTAATGTACGGCAGGAGGGTGAGGAAAGACAGCCCACGGGTGGAGGCCTATGGGGAAGTGGATGAATTCAATGCCTGCCTGGGATTGGCCCGGGCCCAGGCTTCCGGGGAGGTACGCAAGGTCCTTGAGACGATACAAAAAGCCTTGGTGGGGTTGATGGGGGAGTTGGCCGTTTCGCCCGAGGACCTGGCACGTTATGAAGGGGACGGTTACGCCCGTTTGAAGGAGGAGGATCTCTCTTTTTTGGATGAGCAGATTGAGCTTTTGGAAGGTCGTGCTCCCAAGGCGCAAGGTTGGTCCATGCCGGGAGGAAGCGTGGTGGGGGCGGCGTTGGATCTGGCCCGAACGGTCTGTCGTCGCTCAGAGAGGGCGGTCTGGCGATTGGGAGAAAAAGAGGAAAAAGTGAGAATCCTGATTCCAAAGTATCTGAATCGGTTGTCCGATCTGCTTTGGTTGTTGGAGCAATCCGTGGAGACGGACCTGTCTGCCCAAGAAAAAACTAAAAAGTCTTAAGCAACTCCCAGGCTGTTTGCGGGCCTGAATAAACCAAACCGGTGTAGACCTGCACCAAGTCGGCACCGGCGGAGCGTCGGGTGAGGTAGTTGGCTGCATTCATGACTCCTCCCACCCCGATCAAAACCTGCTTTGTATCCAGCAAGGGCCGAATCAGGCGAGTGACTTCGAGCGCGCGGGCGGTCAAGGGTCTTCCGCTCAGTCCCCCTGCCTCGGAGGCATCCTCTGGGGTGCGATGAAGGGTGGTGTTCACCGCGACAATGCCCGCGAGTTGGAATTCCCGGGTGGCGGACACGATTTCCGGGATGGCGGAGTTTTCCACATCCGGGGAAATTTTTAAAAGCAATGGTTTGGGGGCGGTGCTGGAGCGGTTGAATTCCTGCAGGGTGGCGAGGAGTCGGCGGAGGTCATCCGGTTTGGCCAGATCCCTCAGGCCTGGGGTATTGGGGGAACTGACGTTCACCACAAAAAAATCGCCCACCGCATGGAGGATTTTGAAAGACTCCAGATAGTCTGCCGGGGCTTTGTCCAGGGGCGTCACTTTTGATTTTCCCAAATTAAGGCCGATAGGGAAGTCCCTGAAGTCATCGCGGGTGCGGGCCTCGGCCAGACGCGGGGCAATGACCCGGGCCCCCAGATTCGGAAAACCAAGGCGGTTGATCAGGGCTTGGCGGGGGGGATAACGAAACACGCGGGGAGAGGGGTT
>RGGS01000214.1 GCA_010024525.1 Verrucomicrobiota bacterium
AAAACGTCCCAACCCCTCGGCATCATAACAAAAATCGATCGACCCCGTTTCCTCCACCTTGGCCGCCTGCTTGGGCGTTAGAAACGAACGGGCCAACTGCTCCGTCTCTTCCTTCGTAAGAAGCCGGGCTTCCGGTCCCTCCAAGGGAGACAACTGGCCGTGGATGCGGATCAAGGCGGGGGCGTCCGGACCCAGATGCAGGTCGCTGGCACCGGTTTGTATGGCGATTTCCAAATAGGCACGAACCGCACTGTTATCTTGCGATTCGCCTCCCCCTGCGGCTTGGTCAATCAGATGCCTGAGAACCCGGATATTCTCCGCCGCCATCAACTGTTGCTCCTCGATCAAATCCAAAGCTGCCATTTTTGGATTGGCTCCCAAAAGGACCTTGAGCTGGCTGACCTGTTCGGGTGTCACCCATCCCTGTTCCGCACTGGTCGTCAGAACATACTCGTTGAAAGCCGCGCTCATCCTTTTACCCGATCAAGCATCCCCTGCTTCCTGCGTCCGATCAATCGCAACCCATCATTTCCCCTGCCTCTGGCCCGAAAGTGTGGATAACTTTGCCCCATGACCAAAGATCAGGCCGCCGCTGCCCTACGCGAAATTGGCACGATCCTTGAACTTCAGGGGGAAAATCCCTTCAAATGCCGGGCCTATCTTGCCGCCGCCAGAACCCTCGAAACCGCCCCCGCGGATCTCGAGGAACTCGTACGCACGGAGCGGTTGGGTGAACTCCCGGGAATCGGCGAGGCTCTCCGGGAAAAGATCACCACCCTCGTCACGACCGGAAAATTGCCTTACCTCGAGCAACTCCGCTCCTCCATTCCAGCCGGGCTGCTTGCTCTTCTGGAACTCCCCGGCCTTGGCCCCAAGAAGCTCCGTGCACTCCGCGAAAAACTAGGGATCGAATCCCTCGAAGCCCTCCAAAAAGCCTGCCACGACGGAAGCTTGGCTTCCTTGGATGGTTTTGGGGAGAAGACTGCGACAAACCTTTTGGAAGCAATCGATCGTCGGGCCAACTACCGCAAACTCCACCGGCTAGGCGATGCTCTCCCAGCCGCCCAAGCCCTCTTGAGCCACCTTCGCAAATCTCCGTCCGTCCTTCAGGCCGAAATTGGCGGCAGCCTTCGGCGCGGAAAGGAAATCGTCAAAGACCTTGATCTGATCGCCGCCTCCAAAAACCCCAAGGAGGTCATGCAGGCTTTTGTTTCCGGCCCGAATGTCGAAAAAGTGATCGCTCACGGCGAAACCAAATCCAGCGTCATCCTCGAGGGAGGGATTCCCTGCGACCTTCGGGTCATCCCTCCCGAGGCTTGGGCCACGGCCTTGGCCCACTTTACCGGATCCAAGGAACATAATATCGCCCTCCGCCAAAGAGCTATTGATCGCGGTCTGCATCTGAGTGAATGGGGCCTTTTCAAGGGCCAATCCAAAACTCCGATGAAGCTGAAGGAAGAAAAGGATCTGCACGCGGCCCTCGGTCTCTCTTTCATTCCCCCGGAACTTCGCGAGGACAGTGGCGAAGTCGAAGCGGCCGAAAAAAACAACCTCCCCGATCTCCTGACCCGTGATGAAATTCGTGGCTGCCTCCACAACCACACGATCGCCAGCGACGGACAGGACACGCTCGCCGCCATGGCTCAAGCCGCAGCCGAGCTTGGGCTCGAGTGGCTGGGGATCGCCGACCATTCGAAATCCTCTTTTCAAGCCCACGGGCTCGACGCCAAACGCCTCGAAGCCCAAATCACGGAAATCCGAGCCTACAATTCCAAGAAGCCAAAATGCACCCTCCTCGCCGGCACGGAATGCGACATCCTGAAAGGAGGTAAACTCGATTTCCCCGACTCTATCCTCAAGGAGCTCGACTATGTGATTGCCTCGGTCCACGCCGGCTTCACCTCGGACGAAAAAGAAATGACCGAGCGGATCATCCACGCCATGGAGAACGAGCATGTGACCTGTTTGGGTCATCCGACCGGACAGCTCCTGTTGGAGCGGGAAGGCTACGCTCTTAATCTTCCCAAGATTCTCGAAGCCGCTGCCACCACGGGAACCTGGATTGAATTGAATGCCAATCCCTGGCGCCTGGATCTAGATTGGCGCTGGTGGCACAAAGCGCGTGATCTGGGGGTTCTCTGCTGTATCAATCCCGATGCCCACCAAACTTCCCATCTGGGTTTTTTGGATTTGGGGGTCATCCTTGCCCGCAAAGGCTGGCTCCGGGCCAAGGATGTGGTGAACACCCGTAGCCTCGCGGCCCTCCGCAAATTGCTCTCTGCTTGATTGAGCTTATCCTGCCAGTTGCACACACAACCCTCTTATCGGTAACGCTCTCATCGATGATCATGCATCTTCACTCCATCGGCACCGCCGCCCCTGCACGGGCTTTTACCCAAGCGGAAGTTTTTCAGGCCCTGGAAAACACTCCAAAATTTCATGAACTGACCTCCCGTTCCCGCGCCCTCCTGCGCAAAGTTCTCAATAACCGCAATGGAATCGAAACCCGTCACCTTGCCCTTGACCGAGTGGAGGACGCTTTTGTCTTCGAACCTGACTCCATGATGAACCGCTTTCGCCAACACGCCCCCGCCCTTGCCGAAACCGCCGCTCGCCAGTCCATCCAAAAGTCCGGACTCAGGATCTCCGAGATCGATGCCGTTTTGGTCGCCACCTGCACCGGTTACCTTTGTCCGGGACTCACCAGCTACCTTTCCCAAAAATTGGGCGTATCCCCCTCAATCACCTTTCTTGATCTGGTGGGATTAGGCTGTGGGGCCGCCCTTCCCGCTCTTCACCAGGCCTCCTCCCTGGTCACTTCAGGGTCGGCCCGGAATGCCCTCGTGGTCTGCGTGGAAATCTGCTCCGCCGCCTCCTACTTGGATGACGATCCCGGCGTCCTGATCAGTGCTTGCCTTTTTGGCGATGGCGCCGCCGCCGCCATCCTTTCCAAAGATTCCCTCTCCGGGCCACGGACGGTTCGATGGGTCAAGACAGCCTCTCATTTAGCCCCAGAACATCGGGACTTCCTTCGATTTGATCACCGGGCCGGTCTTCTGCGCAATCTTTTAGCCCCTGAGGTTCCCACTCTGGCGGCCCGGCATGCCCGCACGGTTTTCGAGCGGGCTGGCCTTCAGGAAAAAGATATCTCGGGCTGGATCTGGCATGCGGGGGGGCGCGACGTTCTTGCCGCGCTACGGGCCGAATTCTCGTTGCAGGAGCACGATACCCGACACAGCACGGAAGTTCTGCGTCGACATGGCAACATGA
>RGGS01000215.1 GCA_010024525.1 Verrucomicrobiota bacterium
TTTTTCGCGTCTAGGTATCGCACCCCCGCCTACCTTCTTGCCGCCTCCCCGGTGGTCATTCTCGCCTTGGTGGCCTCCGACCTGCAACCCGCCGTGCTCGACCCATCCCTCAACCCGCTCGTTCCGGTCCTCCGCAGTAACTTCTGGCTGACCATTCACGTCCTTACCATCACCCTCAGTTACGGGGCCTTCGCCCTCGCCACCGCCCTGGGACATTTCATCGTGTTTCGCTCCCTGCAACAACGATCCCTGCCGTCCGGCACCGATGCCGGAGTCCTGCAACTCTATCGCTGCCTCCAGATCGGCGTCCTCCTCCTCGCTGCCGGCGTGATTCTCGGCGGAGTCTGGGCTAACTACTCCTGGGGACGTTTCTGGGACTGGGATCCCAAGGAAACGTGGGCCCTCATCGCTTTGCTCTCCTACATCATCCTCCTCCACGGTCGCTTGGGCGGATGGTGGAGCGGATACGGTCTCGCGGTCGGCTCCATCGCCTGCTTTCTCACCATCCTTATGGCCTGGTACGGGGTGAACTTCGTTCTCGGCAAAGGCCTCCACAGCTACGGCTTTGGCAACGGCGGCCAACTTTACGTGGGTCTTTTTGCCCTGCTCGAACTCCTTCTAATCATCTTCGCCCTCGCTCGCCGGCCCTCCTCTTAATCCCTTCCTGCTCCGACACCCCGCATTCCACCCCGGCAGCCTGTAGCCTTCCTTAATCTTCATCTTCATCTTAATCTGGTATCCCCATGCCCCCCACCCTTTCCCTGGTTGACCTCAAACTCTCCTGCTCCCTGCCGTGGATCGAGATCGAATTAAAAAAATTCATTCTTCCCGAAACTCGCCACATCGCCCTGCGAGCCCGCTTCACCCGCTCCGGACGCTAATTTTTGGCTTTTGGGGCTTTTCCGCCTCCTCCGCTCTTTTATTGTTTCCGGATGCCCGGATTCTTTCTCCCGTTACTTTGCTTTCTTGGATTGGGCGCTTGGGCGCAGGCCACTCTGCCGGTGGACCTACATCCCGGGCCCGATTCCCTTGTCCTCCACTTTCCCAAGCTGGCGCTTGATGTCCCCTCAAAACTCCTGATTGTCGCCACCTCCTCCGGGCCGAACGGCTCCGCCCTCGTCCCCTTTGGCCAAAACAAAACCGGCTCGACCCTCTTTCTTCCTTTTCAGGCCGATCACATTCTTCTGCTCCGCTCTTCCGGTGGAGGGCTCAAGGCCACCCTGCGCTCTTACAACGGGTTCGGTTTAAAACCGGCCGATGAAAATCCTCCTGGGGTCAAGGTCGACACCACCGACCCAACGTCCCTCACCCTGCAGATTCCACGCGCTTGGGCCGGGACCAACGCCTCCCTCCACATGGTCGCGGCCCTCAAGGACCTCTCCGCCAACCATGGTTGGGGAACGGTCGTTGACTCCACCGATCCCTACCTGATCAACGGGCAGGACGATCGGTACCTGACCCACGCTCTTTCCTTTTCCCTTTCGGGATCAAACCCGCGCCCCGAGCTCGTCTCCCGCCGGGGAGGCAAAGTCCGCATCTACCAGCTCTTCCCCCGCCTCTTCGGCAACACCAACACCAACCGCATTCCCAACGGCACCCTCGACCAAAACGGCTGTGGGAAATTTGCCGATTTGAATGACGCCGCCCTCGATTCCCTGAAACAGATGGGATTTGACGCCATCTGGGTCACCGGGATTCTCCGCCAGGCCACCACCCGCGACTACTCCTCCCTCGGACTCCCGCCCGATGACCCCGACCTCCTGAAGGGAATCGCCGGCAGCCCCTACGCCATTCGCGATTATTACGACGTCTGCCCTGACTATGCGGTCGATCCCGCCCGCCGGTTGGACGAGTTCAAGGAGCTGATGGCCCGGGCGAAGAATCATGATCTCCGGATCTTCATCGACTTCGTTCCCAACCACGTCGCTCGTAGCTATGCCTCCGTGGTTTATCCGGATCGCGACTTCGGCAAAAACGACCAGGGCGTTGCCTTCTTCTCCGGCGACAACTTTTACTATCTCAAGCCGAACTCCGACGGCCCGCCCCTCCGCCTCGCCACTTTCGATCCCAAAAAGAAAGAGCCCCTCACTCCCACCACGAAGGTGATCTGGGAGGACAGGGAAAACCGGTTCCCCGGGTTGAAGGAGAAAATCGATGGTCTCTTTGAGCCCGAATCCAAACGAGCCAAGGTTACCGGCGACAATCAAAACACTTGGCGCCCCAAGCAGGACGTATGGTACGAAACCTGCAAACTCAATTACGGCTACGACTTCACCCAAGGAGCCAAGGGCAAACGGCTGCACCCCACCGCACTCCAACCGGACCTGCCCGTCCCCGATCTCTGGAACAAAATGGACGCCATCCTGGCCTACTGGCAGTCACTCGGGGTTGATGGCTTCCGTTGCGATGTTTCCCATATCGTCCCGTCTGAATTCTGGCACTGGGCGCTGGCCCGGGCACGGGAACGCAACCCCAAAACCTTTTTCTATGCCGAATGCTACGAAGGGGACGTTCGCTTGGAGGTGCCGGATGCCAATCCCGACCTGGCTCCCTTCCACTCCAACCCCATCAGCCTGATCGAAGCCGGCTTCGACGCCGTTTACGGCCACGATGCCTACAAGCGGTTGATGGAAATTTATGACAACAAGGCATCGGCCAACGATCTGGACGCCGCCGCCCGGCCCGGCTTTGTCGGTGACAACTCAGTCCGCTATGCGGAGAACCACGACGAGGTCCGCGTGGCCTCACCGAAGAACTGGGGGGGACACGGAGCCAATGTCGGTCGTCCGGTCAGCGCCATTCTTTTCGGACTCTCCCGTGGCCCGATCATGGTCTACTACGGCCAGGAGGTCGGAGAACCGGCGGACTGCGGAGCTGCCGGCTTCGAACTCGATAAGGGTCGCACCACCTTTTTCGACTTTTGGTCGGTTCCCGAGCTCCAGAAATGGATCCATGGGGGCAAATACGACGGAGGCGGCCTCTCTGCCGAACAGAAGGATCTCCGGGCTTTCTATGGTCGCCTGATCCGGAGCCTCACCCATCCTGCCCTCACCCAAGGCAACTTCTACCCTCTGAATCCCGCCAACCGCGAAAATCCCGCCTATGGTCGGATCGATCGCAAGGAATCCGGGCACTGGCTCTACTCGTTCATGCGCCACGACCCTGTGGCCAAAAAATCTGTCCTCGTCGTGGCTAACCTCCACCCCAAAGACAAAATCAGCAAGGCCTGCCTAAGGCTCTCCATTGAAGCGGCGTCCGCCGTCACCACCT
>RGGS01000216.1 GCA_010024525.1 Verrucomicrobiota bacterium
CACGATCACATTATGTACATGGCCTTTATCGATCGGATGGTCGATGGCGACCCCTCGAACAATCCAAAACCCGATCCCAAAGTGGAGCCTCCCGCCCAATATTATGGAGGCGATCTCATCGGTCTTCGACAATTGATCGAGGAGGGTTACTTCGAAAAACTTGGGGTGAACACCCTTTGGCTGACCCCGGTGAACCAGAATCCCCTGCTGCCCTACCAGGAATTCAAGGAACCACGCCGGTGGTACTCCGGTTATCACGGGTACTGGCCCACCTCATCGACCGAGGTGGACACACGTTTCGGCGGGGAAAAGGCTCTCAGCGACTTGGCCCTGGCCGCCAAAAAGAGGGGGCTTCACCTTCTCCTCGATCTGGTCTTGGCCCATGTGCATGAAGAGCACCCCGCCTATCGCCAACACCCCGATTGGTTTGGCTCCCTCACCCTGCCCGATGGAACCAGAAATCTGCGTCGTTGGGACAACGAGACGCAGTTCACCACCTGGTTCGAACCTTTCCTCCCCCGTTTTAATTACGAAAACCGCGCCGCCTGCGATTACCTGATCCAGAATGCATCCGAATGGGTACAGCGATTTGATCTGGACGGTTTCCGCTTGGATGCCGTCAAACATATCCCCCCCAAATTCTGGACCTCCTTCCGCCAGGGTTTGCGATCCCGCCTCCCGCAAGTCTCCACGGACTCTTTTTATCTGGTCGGCGAAACTTTCATGGACCGTAAGGGCATCAACTCCTTCATCGGACCCAATCGGCTCGACGGCCAGTTCGAATTTCCGCTCTACGACTCCATCCTCGCCACCTTCGGCATGGGTACTGAGAGTTTCACTTCTTTGGAAGCCTCGGCCTTGGCCTCAGATCGTGTTTTTGGGCCAGAAACCACCATGTCGCCCCTTTTGGGAAATCACGATAAATCCCGCTTCCTCGCATATGCCGACGGAGATTTGCCGGATCTCAAGGAGCCGGACGAATTCGTGGTCGGTTGGTCCAAACCCCCGAAAGTCGATCATTCATCCAGCTACGCCAAACTTCGGCTTGCCTTCACCTTTGTCCTGACCTGCCCCGGCGTACCCATGATTTACTACGGGGACGAGCTGGGTCTGACCGGAGCCCAGGACCCCGACAACCGACGCATGTTTCCTGCCCCAAAGAGGCTGACCTCGGAGGCAAAAAAAGTTCACCAACACGTTTCCAAGCTGAATGCCATCCGGAGAGCTCATCCGGCCATACGCTATGGCAGTCGTCGCTGCCTGCTGGCCGGGAAAGATGCCTACGCGGTTGCCCGAGCCTATCTCACCGACCGCGTGCTTATCGTTTACAACCGGTCGGATGAACCGAAAGAATTAAATCTAGACGTAACTCCGGAGTTTTTGGACGGCGCCCTGACCGATCAAATCGGTGATCTCGGGAAAGTGGCAGTAAAGAATGGAAAAGTCTCTTTGCGTTTATCCCCAATCTCCAGTCATATCCTCACTTCGGAATAAAAACAGATCCCTGTGAGGCCCCATGCTAACCCAACCAAGGGTTGGCAGTTTTCAATCCACCCCAACTAACAACGTGATTGGGATAAAAGATGGATTGAGATTGCCACACAACTGAAGCTTTCAATCACTGAGTACGGGTAGTTTTACGCTCAATATTCACCTGCCTAGGATTCATTAACACAATATATAGTGGCAGGATCATCAATTATGCCATATAGAGGGCATTTATCTGATGCATGTGCGCCGAAAATCTTTATTTTCCCGGATGCGATTATCTGGAATTCAAAGCTCCCTTTATACTTTTCTAATTATATTTTCCGTAACAAACCTACACTGTTCATTGGTCATTGGGCAGAGCGCCACCGCCAGCGGGAACCAGGTCCCCATGCGAGCCAACCCGCAAGACGTGCAATTGGCCCCGACATCCAGCGGCAACTCAACGGATAGCAATACCGCCTCGTCCGAAGATCTATGGAAGTCTCTCGCCACAACACCAACTCCGACGAATGATCCCCTGACATCTCCGCAAAAGACTGTTGCCACCGATGCCTCTTCCGGCTCCTCGGTGTCGAGATCCAGTTATAAAAAAGATGATTATGGCCCCCAAACGGGATGGGGTCTTCGAACGGCCGTGGGACCAGCACTGCAACAATCCATCAGCGCTCGGTCCAACGGTGGCGCCGATTACAGTAGTTATAATTTTAGCCCAGGTTTTCGCGCGGATTTTGAGGCATTTTATAACATCACCAACGGATTTTATTTCGGGCTGGAAAGCGGATTGATTTATAATTCCATCAGTTCCATCTACACCTCGGCAAACTCGCAAAATAATCTGGTTTCAGGAAGCAGTGATTTTGGCAATGGCTCTTTTTATCAGGTCCCAGTACTTGGAAATGTCAGGTTTCAAATACCGAACACCGGAAAAATGCGAGGGTATTGCACCGGAGGTGCCGGGGTGGTGTGGGACTATTTAAGCACGTCCACGGTTCTTGGCACCTACTCCCAGCACCAGTGGAACTACGCCTTTCAGCTAGGTGCCGGATTTCAATACAATCTTCTTCCCGGTTTAGATCTGGACACTTCCTTTAAAACCTTCATCACCCCCAATCCCCTCATCTTTTCTGATGCAACAAGTCAGGTCAAAGCCTCCTTTAATTATGCCCTAGAGATAGGTCTGGCCTACCGATTCTAGGCGCTTTTTTTTAGAAAAGCCGCTCATCGCTTCCCTTAAAAGCCCGACCTCTTCATAAACAACTATGTGAACAACTTTACTATAAGTAGGGGTCTTTTCTTTGTAGCTACCATATATTGTGGCCAGAGTCTTTGAAATAAGACATATGTCTTACCCAAAATTTATGGTCAGGTTTTCTCTGATCCCCCTCTTTTTTCTGGGAACTTACCCATGCCACAAAGCCTTGGCACAAAGGATTGTCCTGCCTCCGGGAACTAGTTCCGACACTTCAACTTCCATCTCAGCCTTGCCTTCGAATGGATCAGATCAGTCTCAAATCTTGAAAACCTACCCGGATGGAACGAAGAAAATTGTCCCACTGGCGGCACTCAATTTTCATGATGAGGGCAAGGACTTTGGGGGACCGCCACAACTAAGCGTCTATTCCGATCCCGTCACTCCCATGAACCGCTCCTCTCCGGAGCGCTTGAGCGTGGCTCCGATTGGTACCGTGGGAACCCCTGTTACCATGAACACCACTCCCCCTGCATCTCCCGATCCCATGGGCGGTTCCGGTTCTACCACCGCAGCGGGTGATCCCATG
>RGGS01000217.1 GCA_010024525.1 Verrucomicrobiota bacterium
CCTGCGTGATGAGTTAGCCAAACACGGTTGGGAGGTGAGGGATGCGACCGGTGGTTGGCGGCTGGTGCGAAAGCCGGGAACTCCCTAGGTTCTAGCGATGGCCATGACCCCTTTGGAGGAGCTGAGACATTCGACCGCGCACGTGCTGGCGACGGCGGTACTTCGCCTTTGGCCGGATGCCCTGCTCGATATCGGCCCGCCCACGGACTCCGGGTTCTACTACGACTTTGATCTATCCCACCGATTCTGTGACGAAGACTTTGCCAAGATTGAGGCGGAGATGAAGAAGGTGGTGAAAGAGAACCAGCCCTTCACCCGCAAGGAGGTGAGTCGTTCCGAGGCGAGGGCCTTTTTTGAAGGGAAGAAGCAGAGCTACAAGATTGGTCGCTTGGGGGATATCCCTGAAGGAGAGGCCATCTCCTTTTACACCAATGGGGAGTTTACCGATCTGTGTGCCGGCACGCATGTGAAGAGCACGGGGGAGATTAAGGCATTCAAGTTGCTTCGCTTGGCGGGGGCTTATCACCGGGGAGACGAAAAAAACAAGATGCTGCAACGGATCTACGGGACAGCTTTTCCAACCAAGGAGGAACTGGAGGCCAGTCTGAAGGCGCAGGAGGAGGCGCTCCAGCGAGACCATCGGAAGTTAGGCAAGGAACTGGATCTATTCCTGATCGATGATGAGGTGGGTCAGGGACTGGTGATGTGGACCCCGAACGGGGCGATTGTCCGGCACGAGATGCAGAAGTTTCTTTTGGAGGAGTTGGGGAAACGGGGATATGAGCAGGTCTTTACCCCGCACATCGGGCGCCTGGGTTTATACCGGACTTCCGGACACTTTCCTTACTATCAGGAGTCCCAGTACCCACCTTTGGTCGATCGGGAGACGATGGAAAAATTGACCAAGGAAGGGTGCTCTTGTGCGGAGTTAAGCAACAAGATCAGTAAGGGGGAGATCGAGGGGTATTTACTAAAACCGATGAACTGTCCGATGCATATTCGGATTTATGCCTCCCGACCGAGGTCGTATCGGGATCTGCCCGTTCGGTTAGCGGAGTTTGGGACGGTGTACCGATGGGAGCAGTCGGGGGAACTGAATGGAATGACCCGGGTGCGCGGCTTTACCCAAGATGACGCCCATCTCTTCTGCACCGAGGAGCAGGTTGCCAAGGAGGTCGAGGGTTGTCTGGAGATGGTGAGGCTGGTTCTGGATACCCTGGGAATCGGTGATTTTCGAGTGAGGGTGGGTTTGCGGGATCCATCTTCGGATAAATATGTGGGAGCGAAGGAGGGTTGGGATAAAGCGGAAAAGGCAGTCAAGGAAGCGGCCAGAAAACTTGGGGTGAAGACCAGCGAGGAGCCGGGTGAAGCTGCCTTTTATGGTCCGAAGATCGATTTTGTGGTGAAGGATGTCATTGGGCGGGAATGGCAGTTGGGAACCGTTCAGGTGGATTACAATTTGCCTGAGCGGTTTGACTTAACCTATACGGGAGCGGACAACCAAAAGCATCGTCCGGTGATGATCCATCGGGCGCCTTTCGGTTCATTGGAACGTTTTACCGGGGTGCTGATTGAACATTTTCGCGGTGCTTTTCCGGTTTGGCTGGCTCCTGAGCAGGCCCGATTCCTTCCGGTCAACGACCAGATGGTGGCGTATGCCGAAAAGTGCGCCGAGGATTTTAAGGCAGCCGGGCTGCGAGTCTCGGTGGACAAAAAGGGCGACAAACTGGGAGCCCAGATCCGCCGCGGGCAGTTGGAGAAAGTTCCTTTTCTCCTGGTTTGCGGAAACCGTGAGGCGGAAGCCGGCCAAGTGGCGGTGAGGAGCAGGGAAAAGGGAGATGAGGGGGCACAGGATACCGCGGCGGTTCAAGAGCGGATTGTTCAGTTGGCCAAGAGTCGACGTTAGCCTCCTAGATTGGGTGGAAGGATTAGGTTTAGGGTAGCCTGCAAGCTCCAGCCATGAGGCTCTCATAATCATCATCCTGCCCCTTCATCTGTCATAGCCGTGCCGGCCATGATAAATAAATGGGTGGCGTTACCCGGGGCTGACCCTATTATTAGATTTACTTAAGTGAGCGCCCGCGAATTCTCCGCGAACCCTCCAGGACCATGGGGATCTGTCACTGCAGATCAATGGAATGACTGGTCATGGCAGATGAGAAACCGGATCCAGACCTTGGAGCAGCTCGAATCACGCCTTTCCCTAACACCTGAGGAGCGGGCAGGCACCATTCTGGCGGGCAAAAAGCTGGCCCTGGGTATCACCCCCCATTTTTTCAACCTGATCGACAGAAACGACCCCGACTGCCCGATCCGACGCCAAGTGGTGCCACGCATGGAGGAGTCGAACACGGCACCGGATGAACTGATGGATCCATGCGGGGAAGATTCCCATATGCCCGTTCCAGGCTTGGTCCATCGTTACCCCGACCGCGTCCTTCTTCTCGTGACCGATCGTTGCGCCTCCTACTGTCGTTACTGTACCCGTAGCCGGGTGGTTAGTGGGGCAGGAGAGCAGGAATTGACGATCGATCTGGAAGGGGCCTTTACCTACCTGAAGAGGCACCCGGAAGTGCGAGATGTCCTCATCTCCGGTGGGGACCCTCTACTCCTATCGGACGCCAAGCTGGACCAGATTCTTGGCCGACTGCGTGAGATCCCTTCGGTTGAATTTGTCCGCCTCGGATCCCGGATTCCCGTCTTTCTACCCCAGAGAATCACGCCGGAGCTGTTGGCCGTGTTTAGGAAACACCAACCTCTTTGGATCAGCATTCACTCCAATCATCCAAAAGAGATCACCCGGGAGGTGAAAGAGGCCCTGGGTCGGTTGGCCGATGCAGGAATTCCTCTCGGAAACCAGAGCGTCCTTTTGCGGGGGGTGAATGATCAGGTGGAGATCCTGAAAGAACTGTTCCACAAACTGTTGCTTTGCCGTGTCCGCCCTTATTACCTTTACCAGTGCGATCTGATCCAAGGATCGGCGCACCTTCGAACCACCATCCGGGAGGGGCAGGAGCTGATGGAACGCCTCCGTGGACATACCACCGGATACGCCGTGCCCACCTATGTCGTTGACGGCCCCGGGGGCGGGGGAAAGATTCCGATTGGGCCTAGTTATATCGTGGGCATGACGGATGACCGCGTCATCCTGAAGAATTTTCGAGGCGATGTGTACGAGTACCCGGAGATCAGTCACAGTATTGTGTCTGACCTGCGCGGTTGACGGAATCCAGCCTCGGCGTGATCCGACTCCGGTCGGG
>RGGS01000218.1 GCA_010024525.1 Verrucomicrobiota bacterium
CGAAACAAACTCTGGGTGAAAGGCGAGACTTCGGGGAATTTTCTGGAGGTGGAAGAGATCCGGGTGGATTGCGATCAGGACTGTGTGTTGCTGCGGGTTCGTTTGCCTCAGGGGGGCGGGGCCTGTCACACGGGTGCCAAAAGCTGTTTTTACCGGCGGTGGAAACTCGCCGGAGACGGGGCGCTGGAAATCCTGCCGGATTAGGGGCGTTTTCCGGTTGCGGCAGAGATCATCCCAAAAAAGGCCCTTTCTTCCCCCGACAAGCCAACCGTCGGGCCGGCCATTTTAACCACAATCATCTCTCCCTCGGGTTCCAGAATGGCCCCCAATAAAAGAGCATTGGGGGTTTCCTTTTCCGGTCCCCCGGGAATTCCGCCTTTGAGTGAACCGCCGATTTTTACGAAGGTTAGGGGGCAGGATGAGGTGGAAATCGACCGCACATCGGCTGGAGAGGAAGTCTGAGAAAACTGCCCGATCCAGCGGTCGATATTGGCCTGCACCGTGCCGCCCGTGCCGTCGGCAAAGCGTGAGAAGGTCATGAGCAGTCGAGTCTTGTTGGGCCCGGATTTTTCCAATTGAGCCGCGCGGAATGAGCCTTCGGGTTTGACCCATGTCCAGCCTTCGGGTCGGTCGAAAAGGAGAGAGCCGACCCGAAATGCCACCGGTTGGGGTGGTGGTTCTGCCTGGCAGGGAATCAGAGTCAGAGATAGCCCCAAGATGAAAAGGGGAATTCTCATCCGCGCATTCTTCTTTCCCATTCATCGATTGCCATGGGGCGGCAATCAAGAAGACGCTCGTATTCCAAGTCGATTTGTTTGGCATCCCACTCGGGGTGGTTGGCCTTCATAAACTGGATCATCCAAGTGCGGGCCAAGGTGCGGTCCCGGGGACTGAGGCGTGCGAGATCGCGGCGGTACAGCAGACCATTCAGCCTCGAGAGGATCGGAAAAAAGCTCATGAACGTTGCCGATGGAACCATCCGGCCCATCCCCCGGCGAGGGTGCCAAAAAGAAGGGTGAGAAGGACGGCACGCAGGCCGCCACCGACAAATTCACGATAATAGGCCGGCGCGTCAGCCGACAATGGGTAGGGTACGGCGGTAAAAATGGCCCCGGGTAGGCTGTAGAGAAATCCGACCAGCCCGCCGGTCAAAAACCGATTCTTTCCTGCAGGTAGCAAGCCAACCAAAACCCCGATTGAGAAATAAGTCAGAAGGAGGCCGGAGGAAAAAAGGGCCGCCGAGGAAAAGGGAAGGCCTTGGAACCAGGGGCCAATGGCCGTCACGGTGCCAAACACGAAACCGGCCCACGCTGATTTACGGGAAAAGCGCATGGAAGCTAATAGTGCCTGCATGGAGGTGGCGCAGGCAACCACGCTGAAAAAGCTTGCGATGCATTTGGGGAGAGAGAACCGCACAAAACATTTTTTCGCTGCGAGCTCGACAGAGTGAGGGGGTTTTGCCCAAATCAAAACCATGGGGGATCGCCGAGCGGAGCATGCCCGAAGGAAAGAAGAGCTTTTGGCGAAGCTCGAGGAGAGAGCCGTGTCTTGTCCTGGGCTTTATCCAGTGCGTTCCCGTGAAGACTTTTTGCGAATCGCGATCGATTACGCCAAGGGGAGTGACGAAGCGGTGTGTCGCATCCTTGAGGAGATATGGCGTCGACCTGATGAAACTCTGCAAATCAACGCCCAAAGCCTAATTCAAAGAGGGATGGGCTGGCCGGAGGAGAAAAAAAAGAAATCCTCAGAAGCTTAGAGGCTTCTGCCGGCTTTGTTTTCGGGCGTGGAATTCAGGGGGTGGGGATTTTTGGACGGGAAAAACAAACCGCAAGAATTTATCCTTTCTTAAGTAAAAAACGGATTAGGAATCGCTCGCCAATCGGCTGATGGATGCTGAGATCCGTGGGGCAAGGACGCATGAAGGAAACCTTCAGCCAAACATCATCTGCCGGAGAGCCGGAACTACCCTTTGGTTCGGCAGCCTCCTCCCCCAAGCAAGGGGGAGAGGACCCGGATGTGGTGGTCATCAAAGGGCCACCACGACCCACTAGTTATCCAACCTATCAAACTTCCACCGCATCATCCAAAACCCATCCCGAGGAACCTGCCATGAACCCATCCACCCCAAGTGCCCTGAACGTTAAACGCAGCATTGACCGTCAACGGAAGGAGCAGAAAGCGGTCAGCTCCATTCTCGGTGGAGTCGGGCTGGCCCTGCTGATGATCATCGTTGGATGCGCAACCCTTTCCTGTTTTGGGGGCTATGTCTTATGGAAACAGATCCAGAGGCAGAGCGTGACCGTGGACCAGATGGAGCAAAGGATCAACAAGGAGTTGGCCTCCCTGCAGGCGCGGGATGCCGAGCTGGCCAGCGGCATGGAGTCAGCCGGAGCGCAGTTGGCCAAACAACAGTCCCTTCTGGAGCAGGCGAAGTCGCAGTTGAGCCGTCAGGAAAAGGACCTCGGAATCCTACGGCAGCGGCTTTCCAATCTGGAAGGGGATTCGGGCGATCGCCGCCGGTAAGTGTTCCATGATCAGCCGCGTCGAACTTCGTCGTATCACTCAGGAATGGCGGACCCGCCTTCAGCGGGTTCAACAGATTCTTCAGCCCAGCGAATGGGCGGTGGATGATTGGAACCGCTTTGCCCGGGCTCTTAGCCAAATGGTTCGCACCTACGGATCCACTTGGACGGAGGGAGATACGACCTATTGGGATGTCCGCTGGACTCTGCAGGATGGAGGGGAGTTGATCTGTCAGGCAGAGGATGGATTGGATGGGAGAAAAACCCTGGTGGTGGCCCAGCAGGGTGGTTTCGCCGAGGGACTCGATAACTACACTTGGTTTTACGGGGAATTCGGGCAGACGGGGGATTTCTTGGGCAACCCGTATTGGGTCGATGGAACGTGGAAAGAGGCCTTGGCGATGATGCTCTTGCCTCAGCAGGCGGGGGCGGGCTTTTATCTTAGCGGGGGGAGCGTGAATGTTGCTCCCATGCTGGAGGCAAAAGCCAGCACTTAAGCGGCCCTTTGTCTTTATAAGCCATTCCAGTTCAGCATTTTGCAATGTTCCTTGCAAAGCCGTTTATTTCCAGATAGGATATTACCCTTGAAAGGAGTACGGCGGGGAGTTGCGCAAAAAGCGCTCTGATTCGGGGGTTGTGATCGACCGAGATCTTGCCTGGATCCCATTCAGCGCTCCCACCCTTCTCGC
>RGGS01000219.1 GCA_010024525.1 Verrucomicrobiota bacterium
AACTAAGCGGAGAGAAGGTGTTGCTGACGGATCCGGAAAGAAGCCCGTTGGTGCTCAGGGTCAGTCCTGCCGGCAGGGAGCCATTGGCCAGCATGAACGTCGATGCGGGTGAGCCGGTAGCGGTGAACTGATGAGAGTAGGGAGATCCAACCGTAACAGTGGCCGGGGAGATGCTGGTGATTTCCGCCGGATGAATCCAGTTATTGGTTTGGTAAACCAGTTGTAGGGTGTCGATTTTCCAAATGGGGTTGGAGGGAATCACACTGCTGTCGCAACCCAACCGGAAACGGAGTTTGGCGGTTTTGCCGATGGCGGAGGCGGGTAGGAGTACTCTGGTTAAGGTATAGGCAGAATCGTTGCTGCCCGACCAAGCAGAGCGGCCCGCCAGCGGATTGGAATAGCCAGTGCTGATCGCCACGGATCCGTACCCACCACTCAGGAACGCGGCTCCGGTAGCCAGGACGTCCTGGTAAGATCCTCCATTGATGGACATCTCCAAAACTCCCCCGTCGTAAGAGCTGCTGGAATCTCCTTCCATGTTCCAGCGGTGTTGGAATTGGATTTCCGCGGATTGGGCATTGGAGGGCACGGTGAAGGTGGAAGAATCGAGTCGCTGCTCCGAGGCGGAGGAACTGGGGGTGGCAAAAACAGCATTGAGGCCGGCCTGGGGCGTGCTGTTGATCGTCTTCCATCCGTTGGCGGTCCCGGTAGGGACGGAAGAGGTCCACCCCGTAGGCAGGGAGGGAGGCGTCACGCCATCAAATGCTTCCCAAGCGTTCGTCAGGGAATTCATCCCCCCGACCAGGGCACTATAAGTCACCGTCCCATAGCTGGTGGAGCCGTCGCTCAGCACTAGGGTCAAATCGATGACGGATCCGAAATTGGTGTTTACGATGAAGCTAAACGGTTGGGATCCGGAACCCCCGGCGGCAATAGCCCCATACGTGCGGTTCGTAGTCACGGGAGTGATGCCGCCGGAGCTTTGTAAGGTGGCCTTAAAAGCTGAGGTGGTGGATGCGCCCAGAAGGTTGGTAAGAACGAGATTGTAAGTGATGGTTTCCTTTTCGTCCGGGGAGGAATTGGCCGGACTGTAGGATTCGGAGACGGGGGAGCCCAAGGGTCCGGCGCGGAACGGATCGCTGGAAACCATCAACTCATAGCTGAGGCTGTTGGTAGCGGAGACCGTGACGGGGCGACGGAGGAGGGCGTTGGAGAGGATGGTTTCTAGGGCGTTGGTGGCGACCGTGGGGCCGGAGTTGATGATGCGAAGAGTCATGGTTGCATTGTTGGTCCGCTTGAAGACCAGTCGGTTATTGGAGAGGGTCGCGGTGACATCCGGGGTGGAGAGCAGGGGGATCCTTTCGGTGAAAGCTCCCGTGTGACTGATATCCACGGTGATGGAGTTTTCCCCGAAGGTCAGGGTTTTGGATCCATAGTTGGTTCCTCCCGAGCTCAGGGAGTAGGTGGCGGTTATGGTTCCATCCGCCAGATTGTTGATGCCGGCGGACGGGCTGATGGTGGTGCCATCCAGCTTGAGGGTCGTAGTGATGGCCGAGTGCTCATAGGGGAGGGTGGCTCCCGACCGAATCGTTCCCCAAGAGCTGCTGAGGGTATTGCTGGTTCCGGAAACCGCCTGTAGAGCGGCTCCATAAGATGGATTCCAAATCATGCCCAACCCTAGTTTGCATTGGTTGGCGACGATCGCGGAGCCCGAGTTGAACAGCGCGTAATATCCGGGTCGCCGCACGGCCGTGACGGTCAGGGGTTTGGTGTCATGTAGAATGCGATTGAAACGGGTTGCGGCATAGTAAGGTAGCGTGTTGATGGCGGCGGAGCGTTCTGTGGGGGTCGGATGCCAAGTCTCTGTTTTCTGCAGTGCCTCAAAGACAAACCCGGGCTGATAACTGTAGGCGTTATTGGTCGCCAGCGTGCCATAGGTGGGAGTGGTGGCTAGGCCGTCTGTTTTGGCTTTTACCGCGTTGGTGAATTCAACATCGGTGTAGGAAAAAGCCCGGGAAAGAGGGGTGAACTCCGAGAGGGGGCGGGACTCCACTTCCTGATAGGCGGTGCTCGTCCGCGTATTGATGCCGGCATTGATCACAAAGGTGTTGGTGGTCAGTCCCGGTTGCAGAAGCAGGTTGTGCCCCAGCCAGGAGGACCATTCCGCCTCATCTTGATTGATGGGAGGCATGAGATCGTTAGTGCGGTTGCGCATCCGGGTGAGGGCGATTCTCAGGTTCCTTTCGTGGACGTTGGAATAACCGAAGTCCGGTCCGTAGGCTTCGTAATAAAATCCGGCAGGGCTTTGATCTTCGCTGGCAGCACGACTCACTGCAGACACCAAGGCGGCATCCATCTCCGTGTCTGACCAGTTTTCCAGATAGATCAGAGCGGCGTGGAACGCGCCGCTGAACTGGTTGCTGTATCCCTTGGCCGTTCCGGTGGCGATGGAATTGGTGAACACGGCCAAGATTGCCTTGCGCAAGGAGGCTCGGGCATTGTCGAACACCGTGCTGTCGATCGACAAACCGGAGTCCTTGATCAGGTCGAGAGATTGAGCGACGGCCATGGCGCCAAAACTGGTGGGTGCCAATCCCCAATCTGTGGCGCTGTATTCGGTGAACAATCCCGTGGTGCTGTTTTGCATTTCCACCCAGCGGGTGAGCATCGCTTCCAGACGGGCTTTGACGTGGGGGCTGTTGCGGTAGATGTTCCAGGGGCGATTGGCAGTGTAAAAATACGCCAAGACCATTTGCATTTCCATGATGCGGGCATTGTTGGGGGTGTTATCATTTGGATTGCGGTTTACCTTGATGTTTAAGAACCCCCGAGGATAAGTGACCCCGTTGCTGGTGAAGGTGGTTTCCACTACGGAGTTGGCCACTTGGGCAAAATGATTCAGGTAATAAGGAACCTCGTACTCCGAGTCGCTGAAGTATAGTTCATAAGAGGCAAACTGGGATTTCGAAGGATTGCTAGAGAGTGAGGGAATGTTGGTCCATGCACCCAATGCACTTGAGACAAAGGGCAACCAAAGACAGGAAATGAAAATTACGCGTATCACGTAAAAAGCCTTGTAACATAGACACTTGAAATAAAAAAATGTTGATCGGAATTCACCAAATTCAGAATGTAACTCTTACGAAAATACATCCTAATTAGATACTTACCCTAGATTCATGAAGTTGCAAACGAAACTAAAATCGAAAT
>RGGS01000220.1 GCA_010024525.1 Verrucomicrobiota bacterium
CATGAATCGAATGCGATTCCCGGGCGTGCCACCAAACTGCTCTCGCGTGGTGCCCAAAAGATTTTTGTCGGATTTCATGAATGTGTCCGTTGGCTTCCGGGTGCGAAGACGGTGTTTACCGGAACGCCGGTTCGTCAAAGGTTGGGTGGAATAGGCAAGGAAGAAGCTTTGAAAAAACTGGGTCTACATCCCAAACGCCATTTGGTGGCGGTGCTGGGAGGAAGTCAGGGGGCCAGGGGATTGAACGAAGCGATGATCCGTGGCTTGGGGGCGCTGAAGGGAGAGGCCTCCTCGATACAGATTCTGCATTTGGCCGGTGAGGCGCATGCGGAAAAGGTGCGGAAAGCGTATCAAGGTAGCGGCTTTCATGCCGTGGTGTTGGGGTTCTGCGATGCGATGGAAGCCGTGTATGCGGCGGCGGACCTGGTGGTGTCGCGATCCGGTGCTGGAACGCTGGCCGAACTCGCCGCCTGCGGAGTGCCCGCAATCCTTGTGCCATTTCCGTCCGCGATGGATGACCACCAGATGGCCAACGCACACGCCTATGCCGACCGAGGCGCCGCGGAGGTGGTGGCGGAAAAATATCTGGTGGGAACGGAATTGGGTCAGCGGATTGCCCGTCTTTTGGGGGATGAGAGCCGAAGGTCAAACATGGCCAAGTCGGCCCGTAACCAAACTGTGGCCCAAGCCGCGGAAAAAATTGCGGAGGAGATTCAGTATGTCCTTTGATGCCAAGTCCTGGACCGGCAAGCCGTGCCGGATTCATCTCATCGGGGTGGCAGGTTCGGGGATGACCCCGTTGGCCGAGATCCTGCTGGATCTGGGGCACACCGTCAGTGGAAGTGATGTAAAAGAAATCCCTGAGCGGCTCGTCGGACGAGGCTTAAAATGTTTCCTCGGACATGCGGCGGAGGCAGTGGAGAAGGCGGAGGCGGTGGTGGCTTCCACCGCGATTGCGGAATCCAATCCGGAATGGGCCGAAGCAGGTCGGCGAAACCTTCCGCGCTTTCGTCGCGGGGAAGTGCTGGCGCAACTGGCTCAAGAAAAAAAACTGGTGGCAGTTCTCGGCTCTCACGGAAAAACCACCACGGCTACGATGTTGGCGCAAATTTGGAGGGAGGCGGGCGAGAACCCATCCTTTTATCTGGGAGGATATGCCTCCTCATTGGGAGCCTCGGGTGCGTGGCGGTCTGGGCCTTGGTTGGTGGCGGAGGTGGATGAAAGCGATGGGGTTCCGGCCCAACTCCGGCCCTGGGCGGCGATTTTATTAAATGCCGATCACGAACACGCCGATCGCTACCCAGACGGCAAAGCCGTGATTCAGGCTTACCGCGAGATGCTCGGCCAGGTGAGCGGACCGGTGGTGGTCGTGGCCAAGGAGGAGGAGGCCGCGATGAAGGCCTCCGATTCCCTGAAATCAAAGACGACCTTTGGATGGGAAACAAGCGGGGCGGACTATACGGGAAAGTGGATCGGTGAAAGTGAGGTCGGGGTGAAGTTTTCTGCTCATCACCGCAAGGGGGATCTCGGTGACTTTCAAGTTGCGGCGACGGGCAGGCATAATGCGGGCAATGCCCTGGGGGCTTTGAGTCTGGCGGCAGAGGCCGGCTTGGCGGTCGACAAGATCCGAGAGGGTCTGGCGAAATTTCGCCGGGCCGATCGCCGTTTCGAAATTCTCTTGAGTGAACCAGAGTTGGAGGTGGTGGATGACTACGCTCACCATCCCCGGGAAGTTGCGGCCACGATGGAAGCGGCCCGGGCCAGGGGACGTAAACGTCTGGTGCTGGTTCTACAGCCCCACCGTTACACCCGGATGGCGGCATTCCTGGCCGGCTTTGCCGATGCCTTGGCGAAAGCCGAAGCCGTGGTGTTACTCCCCGTCTACGCCGCGGGAGAAAAACCGATTCCGGGAGCCGAGTCGACGGTCTTGGCGGAAAAGCTGGCAGAAAAGGGAGTGCAGGTGGAGTTGGCCTCCTCGATGGCTGAAGCACGGTCGCTTCTCGGAAGGATCTGGCAGGAGGGAGACTTGTTTTTATTCCTGGGGGCCGGAGACATCACCCAACTGGCCCGCAGGGTCGCCCAAGAGGCGGGGCTTTTTCTCCATATTCGTCGGACAGCAGGAAAAGATGCGGTCGTCCGTTGGTACGAACCGATGCACAAACACACCACCATCCGGATCGGGGGACCGGCACAAGTCTGGTTCGAGCCGGATTCCGAGGAGATGTTGGGTCGGGTGGTGCGTTTTTGTGACGAAAAGAAAATTGCGCTCACCGTCGTGGGTCGCGGAAGTAATCTTCTGGTGCGTGACGGGGGAATTCCCGGGGTTTGCGTGAATTTGGGGCGTCCGGGAATGAGTCAGATCGAGGCCGTGGGAGGTAAGATTCGTGCGGGTGCGGGGGCGAGGCTGAAACAGATCGTATCCACGGCCAAGGCGGCCGGCATTGGGGGATTGGAATTCATGGAAGGCATTCCGGGAGCGTTGGGAGGAGCCATGCGGATGAACGCGGGAGCCATGGAGTCGTGGACCTTTGAAGTGGTGGAAAGCGTGCGGGTCATGGATCGAAAAGGACAGGTGCAGGATGTGCCCGCCGCCGAATTTGAGGTGAAGTACCGGAAAGTGCCACGCCTGAGAGCCCGGATTTCCCCGGTGCACGGGAACTTCATTGTGAACCAAGGGGGGGCGAAAGCCTCCGACGTTTTGGCCTTGATGGAAAAGGTTCGGGAACGTGCCAAGGCCGACCGCGGAATCGATCTGGAGCCCGAGGTGATTGTCCTGGGGGTGGACGAATGAAACCGGAAAAGATGAAAGTGGCCGTTCTGGCGGGGGGGGTTTCCGGCGAGCGGGAGATTTCCCAAAAGAGCGGTGCGGCCGTGGCCAAAGCCTTGCGCTCGGTGGGAGTTCGGGTGATCGAGGTGGATGTGAAAACCCGGTCGGCGGACGTTCCGGCAGGAACGGACATCTGTTTTCTTTGTCTGCACGGGGCCTACGGGGAGGACGGGACGATTCAGGCAGAGTTGGACGCCAAGGGAATCGTGTACACCGGCAGCGGGACCGCCGCCAGTGCCCTCGCATTTGACAAGTTGAAGGCGAAAGAGGCGATGGCGGTGGCAGGTGTGCCT
>RGGS01000023.1 GCA_010024525.1 Verrucomicrobiota bacterium
ACGCCGGGTCATCACCTTCACAAAGTGAGACCATCCAGAAACCGTGAATTCCCTCCGCTTTGGCCCGGCCAGAATGTGAACGTGATCGGGCATGATCACCCAGGCCTCATGACTCCATCGATGAGCCATGCGCAAAACAGTCTCGAAAGCCGTGGCAAAAGTCGGATTGGCCAACTGGGCGTGGCGGTGTATCTGACAAAGGGTTAAGAGGTAAACCTCCGGAACGTCCAAGGGCAGCCAGCAGGAAATGCGAGGTGGTTTGGCCATGAGGATTTAACCAAGTTTTGGCCGAAAGGATGCGGTGTTTTTTGGCCCTGACGGAGCGGGGCTCTACAGAGGGGTTGGACTGATGGCATCTGTAGGCCCGCGTTCCACCGCGGTCGAAATCATTTTTACCTCTCGCGTGCCCACAAGGTGGCGTCGGCAAAAGTGAATTGAAATTTGCGCCGATGCTCGCGAAGGAGAAACGGGAGATCTTGGCGATGGAGAAGACGAAACTTAGGCCGAAGCAGTTTCTGGATGGAGGAGAAAGAATTCCGCAGCCAATTGCGCTTCGGAGTGAAGTCTGGAGACCAAGTATAAGGTGAGGTAAGGAGCACCATCCCGCCAGGTTTTACGAGCTTGGGAAGAACCTTGGTAAGAAACTTTTGGGGATCGGGGAGCCGATCGATCAGGTTGGCTGCCAAGACCAGGTCGAAGGGGCCAAGGTTTCGGGGAAGGTGAAGTGCGTCCCCCGTGAGAAACCGGATTCGTTTGCGCGAAATGGCGGAGGGGATACGGGCCGTATGAGGGCTGGTAATTTTGCCTTCTTCCAAAAGGCGAAAAGAATGTCTTCCCGATCGCTGAAGTCTTTTCGCCGCCCGGATGAAGGATTGGGAATAGTCGATACCCACCACTTCGGGCACATGTCGTGCGAGTTCGAAAGTGGCACGCCCCACCGCGCAACCCAGGTCCAGGGCCCGGTTGGGTTGGTAGCGGACTTCCGAAATCAGGTGGCGGACACAGGTTGTGGGGAAGTTTTTTACCCCTTTGGGAACGACCACCCCCTTGGGGAGCAGGGCAGAGGGTTCCAAGTAGTGAAAGGCGAGGTACTCCGCCAAGACGGAGGGTTTTTCGTAGGCGGAGGGTTTCAGGCGAGAAGCTTCTGCAAGTAGGGGGAGGGACGGTAGCCCTCAATCACCACCTCCGTTTTTCCGTCCCGATGCATCCGAACCTGTTGCAGCTTGATCTCGGGGGTCTTGTGAGGGGCGTAAAGGATATCGTCGTGAGTGGCGTTGATCTTTTCGGCAAACTTGTCGGGAGTCAGGTGGCCACCCAAATGATCGGACCGGCCGGTGGCCACGTGGATGGTGCCTAAAATTTTTTCGTCTTGGATATCACGCCCGCTAAAGGGGAGAAGTTGGGTCCGGCGGGCAGATTAGCGACGTCCGGGGTTTTGCCACGGCAGAGGCCGTGGGACTTTTGGGCCTCCTGTTTTCCGAGGTCGAGATGGAGCGTGCAGGATTTTCCCGCCACTTCGTAATCAATTTCCACCCAGTCGGATTTGGTCAGACCTAACCGCAGCTTCTCGGCCTGGCGGCTGACTTGGTTGTAATCCACCGCCAGGCCGGTTTTCAGGATGATCTCATTCAGGCCATGGAGGGTGGCTCCACGGAAGCCGTGTTTCTTGGCTGAGGCGGTCAGGGGAGCGGTGGCCGAGTAAGTGGAAACGCAAAGAATGATATCGTATTTCGGGTAAATATCTTTTTCGAGGGAGAGTCGGTTGCCCTTGGGGTCGATGGCCAGATCATCCATATCGAGGTTGCTTCCCCCCGTCTTTTTATAGGCGTAGAGATCTCCCCCAGTGAGACCGAGTGCCTTACCGGCCCCGTTGTTGATCCCCTGATAAAAGATGTCGTGCGCGTATTTCTGGACTGTCAGGGCTGGGTTTTTGAGGAAGGCAAAGTCTTTGACTTGCGTGGGATCCTCCAAGTCGATGAGAACGCAGGTTTTTTCCCCTTTTTCGGGTTCGAAAACCGTCTGGAGAAGGCGAGTGAGATCGAAGGGAGGGAACTGTTTGGGAATTTCGAGGGACGTGGTGGACATCCTGCTATCCTTAGCCGGATTTTTGCCTGTCGCAAACGGATAGGGGGCCTTTTCCGCGGGACTGGTGCACGGGGAGGGGGTTCAGGCATGATCAAGGAATGTCCCTATCCGAGATCGTCAAAGCCGACTATTTCGACTTTTTGAGGTTCCCCACGGTCTCCGCTGACCCAGCGCGGGACCAGACGATGCGGGACTGTGCCTCTTGGCTGGAAAAAAAGTTCGGTGAGATGGGTTTGGAGGCCGAAATTGTGGCTACTGCAGGAGCCCCCGTGGTGTTGGCCAAATGGAGCAAGGGAGGTTCAGGGAAGCGCCGGAAAGTTCTGATTTACGGCCACTACGATGTGCAACCTGCGGAAATGGGAGACGGATGGACGGGAGATCCCTTTGAGCCACGCATGCTGGATGGCATGGTGGTGGCACGGGGCTCCACCGACAACAAGGGCCAAATTTTTGCCCATATGCTGGGGGTGGCCGAGGCGATCCGGGAAGGGGGTGCGGCCACGGATGTGATCTTTGTGGTTGAGGGAGAGGAAGAGGTCGGAAGTGACAATCTGGAGGGGGTGCTGCGGGCCAGAAAGGATGATCTGAAGTGTGATGTGGCCATCATTTCCGACACCAACATGGCCGGACCGAACCGGCCGACCCTGACCTACGGGTTGCGGGGCATCGCAGCCCTGGAGGTGGAGTTGACCGGACCCTCCCACGACCTGCATTCCGGTGTTTATGGGGGTGCGGTGGTCAATCCAATCACGGTTCTCACGCGATTACTGGCGGGTCTACATGATGAGAAGAATCGGGTGGCGGTTCCGGGATTTTATAAAAAGGTCCGCAAAGTGGCGGCATGGGAGCGGTTGGCAGCCAAGAATCTGAAGGTCTCCGACGCGGAGGTGCAAAGGCAGGCGGGCAGTCCGGCCTTGGCTGGGGAGCCAGGTTTTTCGGCCATTGAAAGGATCGGTATGCGACCGACGGCCGAAATCAACGGCATTACCGGCGGATATCAGGGGCCGGGGCCCAAAACGGTTTTACCCAGCAAAGCCTCGGCCAAGCTGACGTTCCGTCTGGTCCCCCACCAGGATCCCAGGGAAATCGCCCGATTGGTGGAGAGGGATTTGAAAAAGCGTTGTCCCAAGACCGTGAAGATCAAGGTGACCCCGCAGCACGGAGGGTTTCCCTATTTCTGTGACCCCAAAAAAGGGTTTGGTCCAGCGGCCAGCCGGGCGCTGAGTCAGGCTTGGGACGGAAAAAAAGTTCACTACCTTCTTGAGGGAGGCACGATTCCAATCGTCAGCGTGATCAAAAAAGTGTTGGGGGTGGAGACGTTGCTGGTGGGGTTAAGCTTACCGGACTGCCGGGCCCATGGCCCGGACGAAACCTTTCCGATCGGTTATCTGGAGCGAGGAGCCAAGATGAACCGGGCATTGCTGAGAGAGATTTCGGAAGTCTGAGGTTAGGCACGGACGCGTGACCCCACACGTCCCAGGACGGCTGGGGCATCCGTCCCTACCATAGTTGAATCACACCCTGACCATGGTTTTTAATTTCTCGTACAAAACTTTGAGGTGCGGCATCGGCACGCCCGCCGCGGCTCCTTGGCGAAGAGCTTCACCCCAGATGGATTCCAGTTCCACGGGTTTATCCGCCAAATAGTCCAAAAGACTGGAGGGCTGGTACGCTCCCATTTTACGGGTGCGGGCAATCTCTTTGGCGGGATGATCGGGGTCCTGAGGAAAGCCCAGGGCCGCAGAGGCGGTCATCACCTCCCGCATCAGGTCGAGGGCTTCCTGATGGAGTTTGGGATCGGCCAGAATCCGGGCGGTGTCTATTCCACCCGCGGTGATGGCTAGTCCGTTGAAAGGAACGTTCCAGACCAGTTTGTACCAACGGGCGGAGCCGACGGAGGGGGCGACAGAACAGCGAATCGCGGCTTTTTCAAAAAGTGCAGCCAAGGAGCGAGCCCGAGGGGTATCGCCACCGGAAAGGTCGGAGAAGCGGATATTGCCACCCGACATGTTCAAGGCCACGCCCGGTTCAGGCCGCGAGACACAAACATGGCAGACGCCGCAAAGAATTCGCTCCCGGCCGGCAATGGCGGCGAGGAATTCCTCGTTCCCCAGGCCGTTTTGAAGGGTGCAGACCATGGTATTTGGGCCCAAGAGGGGCGGTAGGAGCGTGCGCAGAGATTCGTTGGAGGTGGTTTTGATGGCGACAATCACCAAATCGACCGGACCGATCTCCTCGGGTCGGGCAAAGGCGCGAACAGATTGAAGTTCAAAATCCCCGTCCGTGCAGCGGATTTGGAGTCCTTTTCGGCGCAAAAAATCCAGATCGCGCCGAGCCAGAAACGAAACCGTAAGACCGAGCCGGGCGAGTTTGGCTCCATAGTAGGTTCCCAAAGCGCCTGCTCCCACGACCGCCACGGAGGGTCGGGCGGGTGGCTCCGGGGAGATAGGCACGGACATCCACGCAATTTACCCCATTCCGAAAGTTCACCCAAGTCCTGGGATGATGACGGTTTTGGAAAAGGCGGGTTGAGTTTCCATGCCAGCAATGGAAGATGGGTTAGGTTGGGTCCATAGCTCAACGGTTAGAGCAGGGGACTCATAATCCCTTGGTTCCTGGTTCAAATCCAGGTGGACCCATCTTCTAGGTCGAAGGGGAAAGCGGGGGATGGAAGGGTTTGATTCACGGGTTGTGGACAGGGAATTTGGGATTCGGAAATTTCTGGTGGGCGGAACCCTGGGGCATGAAGTGAAATAGGGGGGTGAGATTTCTCTTTTTAACCCTTTTCGTTGGCTTGGCATTGGCGTCCCAAGCGCAGGAGAGCAGTCAAAGTCGGTTGGAATCTGCGGAGACCGGAAGTAAGGATGTGGCTTGGCCCAAAAAGCCGGATAACCGCCTCAGCTCCCTTTCGGGGAAAATGAAGGACTTTCGTGAAATCCCCAATCAAGAGTATGGTGGATCAAAGGAATTTCGTTCAGGACGATTGTACGAAGACCGCCAAGCCTCGAGTCTGGCCTCCGTTCCAATGTGGTCGACGACCGAAACCGAGTACGGCAATAAAAGTGATACGCGTTTCAACAAGGATTCCTCGATGACAAAAACGGATTCCTCGGATCGCTTTGACCCCTCCTTTTCGAAGCCGCAGGAGGCACGGATTCGTGAAGAGAGAGAGTTATCGAGTCCGGAGGCGACCGGATGGTCCTCCCGAACCAGTCGGATGGGGCAAGCCACCGAGGGAACCCTGCAGATGTATGAAGGACGTCTGGCTAGGGTACGGGAGCGGGTCAACCGGGATCCTGTCTCGACCGACCGTGATTTGGGGAACGGGCGCCAAGAGAAATATAGTCCCGAGGAGGTCCAAAAAATTCTCAAGCAACAGCCCGGGTTGCCCGAGATTAAGGAGATGGTGCGGCCGGCTTTGCCAGTCAGGGCTGAATCTCCAGCGGCATCTCGGCCCTTAGCTGCGGGTAGTTGACCAAACTGGCGGCGATGGAGGCCTGTCCGGAGGCCACTTTGCCCCTCAGGGCCTGAAAGGGAATGGTGACCTGATAGTTCAGACGTTCGCCTGGGTTGACGTAGCTGTAGCCCGGCTCCGGGGCGAATTCAAAATCCTCGGACCAAGTGTAGATTACCTTACCGGCAGTGTCTCGGATAACGGCTTCGCATCTTTGGGCGGTGGGGAAGTACAGAGTGGACCCTTTGTCTGAGCCATTGGTCAGGGTGAATTTGACGACAATCTGGTCGCTCGGTTGGGGATCCCTGATGTGCTTGAGGGTGATGGCTCCGGGGGTAACTTCCAGTTTTGTTTTGTAGGATTCCAGATTCAGCTCATTGGCACCCTCAAACCTTTTTTTGGATCCCTCCATAAAGAGTCCGCCCTTGATTAGTCCAGGAGCGGATTGGAACTTGTCCGGCATGGTTGATTTGGAGGCGTCGACTTCTGCCCATAAAGGCAGGGCTACCAGGACACTGAACCAGTAGAGCCTATATGGTTTCATCGCGTTCTCAGTCTGCCCAAAAAGGGCGTGAGTGACAAATCAGGTCGTCTATTTTTTCATTCTTGGATAGGTTGAGGTCATGATCCGTTTCTCCCCTTGGCTCGCTCTGGCTGGGTTGCTCCTTTGGGTAGGGGCGGCGGAAAAGCCCCCGGTTCTGATCCGGGTTCATTTGCAGGCTCCCGAAGGCGCCAAGGGTGACATTTCGGTGCCGGTCAGCCTTTTCAACCCGCCGGAGAAGGTGGCAATTCAAAGTCTCCCCGAGCTATCGGAAAAAGACATTCGGAAGGTTTCAGTCCGCATGGACGGCACGGTATTGCTGGAATTCGACGACTTTGGCAGAACCAAGCTTGAAGTGGCGACCAGCACAGGACGGGGGTTGATCATGGTAGTCATTGTGAATGGGAGGGTGGTTTATGCGCCCCGGATTGACACGGTGCTGAGCAATGGCTGCCTCCTTTTGCCGGCAGGCTCGGTGACTCCGGAGGAGTTGCTTCGGGCGAACGAGGATGTTGAAAAATATCGCAATCAGAAGCTGAAGGATGTGAAGGCTCAGTAAACCAGTCCCCAAGGGGTCGGTTGGAAATCACGCATATCGCAAGTGGTCGGAAGAGGGGGGATGACCTTGGGCTTAAGAAAGCGGGCTTGTATGGCCTGCCCAAACCCGATCATCGCTCAGAGGAACTTGCCCGGGTTCAGAACATCTTTTGGATCAAGGGCCCTTTTAATGTGGTGATGCAGATTTCTAAGGGCGGGGCTGGAGGCGGCATTCCACCAAGGTTTCTTCGCCAGTCCGATGCCGTGTTCCCCGCTGATCACGCCTCGCATCCTCAGGACTCCCTGAAACAGCTCGTCCAAAATTCGGCGCATGCGGGGATCGTCGGGGTGGGTGCCAACCGGGGCCATCAGGTTGACGTGGATATTGCCGTCGCCGGCGTGTCCAAAGCTGGAGATGGGGATGCCGTGCTTCTTTTGGAGTTTGGCTGCGAGGTGAAAGAGATTCACAATTTGACCCCTCGGCACGGTGACATCCTCGTTGAGTTTGACCAAGCCGGTGTCTCGCAACGCATAGCTAAAGCCCCGGCGGATTTCCCAAATCTTTTCGCAGGCAGCATCTCCGTGAGCGGTGACGATTCGAAGTGAGGATGAGCGCAGGACCTTGGCGGCTGCCGCCAATTCGATTTTGACCGAGGATGGCTGCCCATCAAACTCCACCAGAAGCATGGAATCGCAGCGGGGGGTGTTCGGGATGACTCGGCGGGCTGCGGCAAGGGTGAAGGGGTCGGCAATCTCCAGGGCACACGGGAGGAGGCCCGAGCCCAGTATTTTTTGCACTCCCGCGGCCGCTTTCTCCACGGAGCCGAATTCTGCCCGGAGCGCCGAACGGGTCGGGGGAAGAGGGAGAAGACGGAGAGTGGCTTCCGTGACGATTCCCAACATGCCTTCCGAACCGGTGAAGAGACCCACCAGGTCGAAGCCCGTGCGATTCTTGTGGGTTCGTCCACCTACGCGAACGACAGTTCCATCGGCCAGCACAACTTCCAGACCGAGGACATAGTTTCGGGTGACCCCGTATTTGAGACAGCGGGGTCCACCGGCATTGGTGGCAATGTTACCGCCGAGGGTCGATTCCTTGAGACTGGCGGGATCCGGAGGGTAGAAGAGCCGGTGACGTTTGGCGGACAGGGCGAGTTGGGAAGTGATGACGCCGGGTTGGACCACGGCCACACCGTCCTGCGGCGAAATCTCAAGGATGCGATTCATTTTTACCAAGGAGAGAACGAGACCCCCTTTGACCGGGACGCATCCCCCCACGTAGCCGCGTCCTGCACCCCGGGTGGTGACGGGAATCTTGTGACGGGAGCAGAAGGCGAGAATCTTGGAGACATCCCCCGTATTTTTTGGGAAAGCCACGGCCTCCGGGAGGGATGATGCCATCCAAGCATCGGAAGAGTTGTTTTTCAGCGTGAGGGTATCCATGCGCAGAGTTCCGCGAGGAAGGAGGGAATGCAGCCGGGAGAGAACCTTTTTCATTTGCGTCGTCGGTTAGCGAGTTCGCGATTCACCTCGCGGTCCGTTTGGCGCTTGATCAAGTCTTGTCGGCGGTCGCGGTGGGTTTTGCCCAGTCCGAGTCCGACGAGAATCTTGAAGCGGCCGTTTTTGAAATAGCCTTTGAGGGGAACGAGGGCGCGGGAACCGCCTTTTTCGATCTGGCCCATGAAGCGCATGATTTCGGCATGGTGCAGCAGAAGTTTGCGCGGGCGATCCGGCTCGGGATTGGCTCGGTTGCCGTGGCTGTAGGGGGCGATGTGAAAGGAGTGGAGCCAAGCCTCCCCGTTTTCAATGCGGCCGTAGGAGTGGGCCAGGTCGCCTCCGCCGGCCCGGATGGATTTGATCTCGGAACCCGTCAGAACGATACCCGCCTCAATCGACTCGGCGATGGAGTAGTGGTGACCCGCCTTGCGGTTATGGATTTCGATCGTTTTCAGGGTGCGTGACCCTGGGTCCCGAAAGGGGGATTAGGAGGACTTCTTAGCGCGGGTTTTGCGCGCAGGTTTGGCTTCAACAACTTCCGGACCACCGATGACTTCGTAACCCAGTTTGCCGTCGGCGACTTCGTGCAGGGCGACATCCATGAAGGTCATACGGGGGGAAACGGCGATCATCGGGCGGTAGCCCAACCCGAGTTGGCGGACGCGCTTGGAGATCACGTTAATCAGGATCTGGGGGCTGGAGACCTTGGTGAGGGCTCGGGTGACAAGTTCGCTTCTCATAATGATTTGGGAAAGCTTTGCATTATGTCGTAAGCGGGGCAGATTGCAAGGGTTAATCCGGAGCGTAGCTCAGCTTGGTAGAGTACCAGCTTTGGGAGCTGGCTGTCGTGGGTTCAAATCCCACCGCTCCGATGGTCCGCGAGGCGAACCGAAGAGTGGTTATTCCAGCAACCGGAGACGAAAGAGGACTGGGTCAGGGGGTGCTGATCAGAATCTGCTGAATCCTAATCTTCATCTTAATCTAGGATCGAGATTGCCTGCCGGATGCAGAATGCTTATACCTTCCTCATGTCCTTACATCGCAGTCTTCGTTCGGGGGGTGCCACGGCCGCCAAGCGCAATGTGCTGAAGCGTGGCGAGCGGATTACTCTCCTCAAGAAGCGTGGTCTCTGGAAGGCGGGGATGAAGCCCACCGGCCTACCTAAAACCAAGCCCGAGTGATGTCTGCCGATCCCGTCCCCGCCGGGGAGGGGATGCGTCTTAACCGCTATTTGGCCGCCGCCGGCTTGGGCTCCCGCCGTGGTTGCGAATCCCTGATCGCCGAAGGAAGAGTTCGGATCAATAAACGTCAGGCGGAGAGCCCCGGGGAACGGGTGCCGGACGGAGCCCAAGTCACCGTGGATGGGCGACCCGTGCAGGCGGCGCGGGCGGTGGTCATCGCCCTGCATAAACCTCGGGGGGTGGTATGTACGGCCTCGGCCCAAGACCGACGACCCATCATCACGGAACTGATGCCCAAGAGTTTTGGAAGATTGTTTACCGTAGGACGTTTGGACGCCGACAGCGAGGGGTTGATTCTTTTGACCAACCAAGGCGATCTGGCGCAGCGTTTGGCCCACCCCAAGCACAAAGTGGAGAAAGAGTATCGGGTGAAGCTGGACCGACCCCCGGATGAGGCGGTTCTTCGACAGATGGAGAAGGGGGTTCGTTTGAAGGAGGGGTTGGCGAAAGCCGAGAGGGTTTTTTCCAGCAGCAGGCTCGAAGTACGGATCATCCTGAGGCAGGGAATGAAGCGACAGATCCGATTGATGTTCCGCACCCTAGGTTTTACCGTGGAGAGATTGAAACGGACACGAATCGGCGGATTGGAGTTGGGGCATCTGGCTCCGGGAGCTTGGCGCGTGCTTTCCGGCCATGAGGCGGGCAAACTGGAAGAAATGCCATGAGAAGCAGCGGGAAAGGAAGGTTTCAAGGCGATCCGGATCCGGTGGCGGCGAAGTTCAGCCGGTCGGTTCATTTTGACCACCGATTGGCGTTGCATGATCTTGAGGGAAGTCGGGCTCATGCCGTGATGCTGGGGAAAATCGGAATTTTGACCTCGCGGGAGGTTTCTGCCATCCGGAAGGGTCTGGACCGGATCGAGAAGGAGATTCGGGCAGGCAAGTTTCGGTGGAAGGATTCGCTGGAGGATGTGCACATGAACATCGAGGCGGCGCTGACCCAGAGGGTTCCCGCCGGGGCAAAGTTACACACCGGCAGAAGTCGAAACGATCAGGTGGCCACAGATCTCCGTTTGTGGTTGAGGGAACAGGTGGCTGGGGACTGTGTGGCGATCAGGAATTTGCAAAAGGCTTTAGTTGGGCTGGCCGACAAAAACCGTGAAGTTGTTCTCCCGGGTTATACCCACCTGCAAAGGGCTCAGCCGGTATTGTTGGCCCACCATTGGTTGGCTTATGTCGAAATGTTGGAACGCGATCTCGGTCGCTTGCAGGACGCCGTTCGTCGGGCGGATGTATTGCCTTTGGGATCCGGAGCGATTGCGGGCAGCACCTTGAAATTGCAAAGGGATGTAACCCGGAAGTTGCTGCAATTCTCCGAAATCTCCTCCAACTCAATGGATGCGGTTTCCGACCGCGATTTCCTCGTGGAGTACCTGGCGGCCGTCGCTTTGGGGGGTGTCCATCTTTCCCGGTTGGCGGAAGACATGATTCTTTTTTCCTCCGCCGAATTTGCCTTTTTGCGGTTTGGGGAGGCCTTCACCACGGGATCGAGCCTGATGCCCCAGAAGAGGAATCCGGACATGGCCGAGTTGGTGCGGGGAAAGAGCGGTCGACTCACGGGACATTTGGTCTCGTTGTTGACCGTCCTCAAGGGGTTGCCCCTGACCTACAACCGGGATCTGCAGGAAGATAAGGAATGCGTATTTGACGCGGCGGACACTTTCCGTGATTCGCTGGAAGTGATGGCCCGGGCCATGGGTAGCATTGAAGTCGATGCGGGCGCCTGTGCCTATGCGGCTTCGGCTCCCGAATTACTCGCCACCGATCTGGCCGATGCGCTGGTGCAAAGCGGGATGCCTTTCCGGCAGGCCCACCAGGTGGTGGGGGCGGCGGTGAGGAGGGCGGAGGAGAGAGGGACGAGGATCGATCGCTTAAGCCGGGAGGACTGGGAAGAAT
>RGGS01000221.1 GCA_010024525.1 Verrucomicrobiota bacterium
CTTGAGGCGTCTGAGGGAGGTGGCTCGCCAGCGAGCCACGTTGTTGAGACAACCGCATCCCTCCCGCCAAGAGTGGGAAGCCTGGACCCACCAACTGGCCGAGCTTGGCCAAATCCTCCGTCCCGCCCGCGAGGAGTTGGCCCGCAGATTTTTACCCCATCTGGAACTTGCCCACCGGGAACTCACCGCCGGGGCCGAAAAGCTCACCGTTACGTATCAGCCCGAGGCGGAACTTCCCTCCGAGGGCTCCGGGCGGGAGTCCCTTTGGAACCGGGAGCGGGAGCGAGGACTGAACCTGATTGGCCCCCAGCGGGATGACTGGGATTTCAGCCTCGGGGGCAGGAGCCTTTCCCGGTTTGGGTCGGAGGGGCAGCGGCGGTCGGCTTGTTTGGCGGTGCGATTGGCTGAGCTTCATTTGATCCGGGAAACACGCAAGCGGACACCCCTCTTGTTGGTGGACGATGCGCTCAAGGAACTCGACGAAAAGCGCAGGGAAGCGTTTTGGCGTCAGGTGCCCGCCCAGGTTCAGGTCTTATACGCATCGGCTCATGACCGACCCCATAAGGGGGGGGATTCTTGGGTTATTCTTCAGATTTCCCCCGGCGCGGCACGCGCTGTTCCGGAGTGATCCTTGCCAAAACCTTGGCTCTGCCGATACGATCCTCGTCCGTTTTGCAACCGACAAAAAATCAAGGAGTTCAACCATGGCCACTGAAGTAGGACCCGTCCAAGCCGTAGAGGCACCGCCTCTGCGCCCCCTCAACATCCCCAACCGGCTGGCGGATACCCCGAAGCAGGGGCCCAAGTATCCGGTCAAAGTTCGCAACGCATCCGGCCAGGAAGTGGTGTTGGCCGACCCGGCCATGACCCGGGCCTTGGTTGCCTTAATGGACACGCATGCGGTGATCGGTGGAGCAGCCTGCCATTGGGGAGGGCCGGCCGCTTTGGCCGAAATCATGGCGGCCATCCATGGCGTGATGTTTGCCGAAAAAGGAAGGCCTTGGCATGAGGCCTACAATTTTGTCAACGATGCCGGACATACCGAGAACGGGGTTTATGCCCTGCGGGCGCAGTACGGCTTCGATGGATTGACCTTCGACGATCTGAAAAAATTTCGCTCGATCCACAGCAAGCTGACCGGCCATGGGGAAAGCCATCTCAACCCCGAGGGAGTTTTCATCAGCAACGGACCCCTGGGCTCGGGCATTCCGGTGGCTCAGGGATTGGCGTTGGGCGACAAGCTGGCCAAGCGCGACCGCGTGACCTTTTGCGTGATCTCGGACGGGGCCTGCATGGAGGGGGAGGCCAAGGAGGCGCTGGCGGCCATCCCGGGGTTGGCCAGCCGGAACGAAATCAACCCGTTTGTTTTGGTGGTTTCGGACAACGACACGAAACTTTCGGGCAGGATTTCCAAAGACAGCTTCACGATGGAGCCAACCTTCGCCTCGCTGGCCTCGTTGGGATGGAACGTCCGGCACGTGACCGAGGGCCAGAATCTTGAAAAAGTTTATCAGGCCGTGGAACAGGCGGTGGCGGAGGCCAAGGGTGATCCCCGGCGAGCGGTTTGTCTGTGGATCAAGACAATCAAGGGGTATGGCGTCAAGGAGACCGAGCAGAACTCGTCGGGTGGACATGGTTTTCCGCTGAAGGACGGCGAAAAAATCGTCACTTTTGTGGAGGAAATCACCGGTGGAAAAACCCCGACCGAACTGAAGTCCTGGGCCGAATCCCTGCGCAAAGGCTGGGAGGAAAAGCAGGCCGCCAAGAGAGCGGCGCCCGCACCGGGTGCGGCCGCGGTAAAAAAAGAAAAGGTGCAGGCCGGCTTCGCACGGGCCATGACCCAGGCGGCCAAGGAGGGTTTACCGGTGGTTTCGATCAGCGCCGATTTGCCGGGATCCACCGGAGTGGCGGCTTTTCAAAAAGCGGTGCCGGGCCGGTCCTTCGACATCGGGGTGGCGGAGGCCAACATGATCAGCACATGCACCGGGCTGGCCAAAACCGGATTTCTGCCCGTGGCGGACACGTTCTCCCAGTTTGGGATCACCAAGGGAAATCTTCCCCTGATCATGGCCGCCCTCTCGCAGGGGCCGGTGGTGGCGGCGTTCACGCACGCCGGGTTTCAGGACGCGGCGGATGGGGCTTCCCACGAAGCCACCACCTATTTTTCTGCTGTCAGCTCGATCCCCCACACGTTGGCCATTGCGGTTAGCTGCTCTGAACAGGCGGAGGCGCTGATGTTGGAGGCATTTCGCCGCTTGGCGAAGGAGCGGCAAGGAGGCAAGGAGGGCGAAAGCGCACTCTTCTTTGCCGGGCGGGAGGATTTTCCTGCCAAAATGGGAGAGAGACCTCTTGGGTACCCTTGGGGCAAGGCCACCGTGGTGCGACCCGGCAAAGACGTGGTGATTGTGGCGAGCGGCCCGATGGTCCCCTTTGCCTTGGAGGCGGCTGAAATTTTAGGCAAAGACGGCAAACAAGCAGCGGTGGTGGATAATCCTTTTGTCAATCGCCCCGACCTCGGCACGATTCAGCCCTTGGTGGCCGCGGCCGGCGGCAGGCTGGTTACCGTGGAGGACCATCAAATCGTGGCGGGGATGGGCGCCATCTTGGTTCACGCCCTTTGTCAGGCGGGAACGAGCCCAAAAACCATTGCCATCGGAATGAAAGGGGAGTTTGGGCGGTCGGCTTATAGTGCACGCGAACTGTACGAGCATTACGGGATGGGACCAAAAGACATCGCCGCAGCCGCGCGGAAACTTCTTTCTTGAGCCGGGTGGCGTGCAGGCTTTTGCGCGCCGCCGCAGTGGCCTTCGCAGGGTTGATGGCCGCGGGGGCCTGGGCAGGGCCGGCCTGGGTCATTCTGGAAGACAAGAAACCCGATGGACCGCCGGAACTAATCCGGATTGTCAAAGAACAAAAAGGGGACGGGACAAAGGGAAAGGTCCTTTTGCAGGAGGCAGACGGCAAGAGCCAAGAGGTGGAGGAAAGCAGGATTCTGGCCCGCATACCTGCCTATCCCGAGGGAGGGGCCAAGGTTGATCGCCAGGAGGCGGTGAGAACCATCAGCCTTCTTCTCGAGGCAAAAAGCAAGGCCTCTGTTTTGCCTGGTATAAAAATGGCGAT
>RGGS01000222.1 GCA_010024525.1 Verrucomicrobiota bacterium
CCCAAAACCCAACACCGGTAGGGCGGGCTCTCCGCAACCCGCCTCGCTTTTATTTTTCACTTTGCCCATATCTTAATTCCAAATTGGCGGTTTATATGCTTATGGAGAAGTTCTTACCCCGAAAGCCCCGCCTCACCCATACCGTCCCGGGATGGGTGGAGGACCCGGAGTTTTTTGTCACCCTTTGTTGCCGGCCCCCTGGAGAAAACCATCTGTGTCAAACTCCGGTGGCCATCGAGATTTTTCACACGTTTCAGTTTTATCATCAAACAAGGGCATGCCGGATGGAACTTCTGGTCTTGATGCCTGATCACCTCCACGGGATTCTCAAGGTTCCGGATGCAGTGAACCTGACCTCCTGGATGTCCGATGCAAAACGCTGGATCCATCGGAAGACCGGAGTGACCTTTCAGGAGAACTTTTTTGATCACCGCCTGAGATCCCCTCTAAGCGCCCAGCAAAAGCGGAACTATGTGAACCGGAACCCTGTCCGGGCCGGTTATGTCTCACGTCCGGATGAATGGCCCTTCCGCTTCACACGCTCTGATTTTGAAACCGGTGGGGCGGGTTCGCTGAACAGCCAACGTGCAATTCTATACGAGGCGACCAAGGGACTGGTCGCCCTACCTAGCTCAAAACCCAAAACCCAACACCGGTAGGGCGGGTTCTCCGCAACCCGCCTCGCCCAGCGTTCAACCCCACCCCCCAAGATTTAAAACTTTGAAATTGAGGCGGCGGTGCGCGTCACTGTCCGAAGATCACGTGCTTGTTGAGGACCGATCCCTTCATAATCGATTCCGCATGACCGTCACACATCACCACGTTTACCCGCCCCGAGTGACGATATCTCATCCAGGAGTTGTTGCCGGTGTCACTATCCGTGGCTGTGCTGATGGGGCTGTCCATCTGGGCCGCCCCTCCCCGTCCCCCCGATTGCGAAACAAAAACCGGCGGATTCTCGATGGAGTATGGCGACCACCCCTTGTTTCCCGGGTTCTGGCACATGTCAGCCGCCAGAATAACCTCAGGACCGCGCGCAACGCTCGAGAGCCGATTGGTTGCCGGGGCGCCTTTCTGCATCAAGCCCCCGTGCATGCCGTAGGTCACGGCCACCTCACCCGTCCCGCCATCCTGGACGGGCTTTTCACAGCCAGGACAAACAAAAATACTTTTTTTACTCTTCGTATCAGTAGACAGGAAAGCGGCCAAGTTTGTGGCCCAAGCAGGCGAATTGCCGGAACCAGCCTCAGGGAAATAAAAGGAATTTTCAGCGGCATAAGCCAAAGTGGCTATGCCGATTTGCCGCAAATTGGAGAGGCAAGCCCCCGACTTAGCCTTCTTCAAGGCCCCATTGATTGCCGGTACCGCCAACCCCGCAAGAAGACCTATGATGCTTATAACAACAAGAAGTTCTACAAGTGTAAATGCCCTATTTTTCAATGACTTATACATATAAAATAAACTATACGTATTTTTCTATCCTTGGCAAATTATAATTTGACTTTATACAAAGTTGTATTAGGATACACCTAGTAGGAGTTATTAAACAAATCAGAAAGGAAAAAAACATGAAAAAGAACCTTGGAATACTTGGAATCAGCCTAGGGCTGTTCTTGGGAACAACCCCGGCTAAGGCAGTAGTAACATACACAATATTCACTGAAAATTGGGAGGACAACGCCTGGACAGGATTTTCCGTTTATCCTGGCGCCAGCACCGGCGTGGTAACTACTGGTGATACCATCTATGGTGCACCGGCAACAGGGGCAGCGGGCACTTGGATGCCCGAGTCAATACCCGGTTCTCTTAAAAACGGAAAAACATGGCCTCTTTATTGGGCCCCCAACGGTAATGTTGGAGGCAATGTTTATTACGAGAACCAGAACTTGGGAGCCAGTCTCCTGAGGGGTGCCCCTGTCACGTTTACATTTGACAGTTACATATCCTCGTACGATGCCCCTCAGACTGGAACTGCCCTTCTCGCGTTTGTAAAATTCTTCAATGCGGACTTTAGTTACTACTACGATTGGGCAGGATCATCCGTCATTAATAATTTAAACTCAACGCCTCGGGACTCTTGGGTCTCCAATACCATTACAACCGTGATTCCGATCGACGCTGCTATCATGCAGGTTGGTTTTTCAGTCAATCAATCCGCATATAGCAACGGCTCTTTGAATGTCGACAATATGGTAGTGACGGTACCCGAGCCCTCCTCCGCCGCCCTCATGGGTGTTGGAGTGGCTGGCTTGCTGGCCTTCCGTCTGCGCCGCAAAGTCTAAAAAAAGTATCTAAGTTCGTTCCTTTCTGAAAAAAACCCGGGAGGCTAATCCTCCCGGGTTTTTTGTTTTTCATAGGCTCCAAATATCCATCACCGGTAGGGCGGCGTGTCCCTACGCCGCCTCGTTCATTGCTCAACCCTTCAACCCTCACCGAGGCGACCAAGGGACTGGTCGCCCTACCTAGCCAAAAACTCAAAACCCATCACCGTAGGGCGGCGTGTCCCTACGCCGCCTAGTCGTCAGCTCTTCACCCAACACTGGTAGGGCGGGCTTTCCATAGCCCGCCTCGCTCATTGCTCAACCCTTCAACCCTCAACGAGGCGACCAAGGGACTGGTCGCCTTACCTAGATCAAACCATCCAACTCAAGGTTCCTCACCCTACCTAAACCTCCTAAACCGCCCCTTTTCTTCTGATCAGGTCCCGATACCAAAAATAGGAATCCTTGGGCGTCCGCTTGAACGTGCGGTAATCCACGTGGATCAGACCAAACCGCTGCTTGTATCCCTCCGCCCATTCGAAATTATCCAAAAAAGACCAGTGAAAATAACCTTTCACTGGTACTCCCTCCCCGAGCGACTTCCGTAATTCCCGCAGATATCTCCGGGTGAAATCGATCCTCTGCGGATCATGGACCTTGCCATCCTCCGACACCCAATCCGTGTTGCTGAGCCCGTTCTCGGTAATGAATACCGGCAAGCCGTACCTTTCATGCAGAAACTTTGGCCCCCACCGCAAGCTCTCGGGCGTCACATTCCAGTGAAAGGCCGTGCGCGGGTTGCCCTCGGGCTTCTCCAACCTAGCCCTGTACTGCCCAAGGTTGCTGGCA
>RGGS01000223.1 GCA_010024525.1 Verrucomicrobiota bacterium
CCCTCCACCTCCCGCCCGCACACAAAAAAGCCCCGGGCTTTATCACCCAGGGCCCAAACCCAAGTTAATCTTAATCTTAATCTAAACCGCGCTCACCGCGCGCTGCTTCCGTCGACGATACTCTGTCAACCCAACCAAAACGCACAGGATTCCGGCGGCCACATACACCTTCGGCTCAGGAATCGCCGTCACGTAGGTCAGTCCCGTGCTGCCATTGAAACTGATGGAAGCCTTCATACCGGTGGTTCCGAACATAACCTTGTCACCAAAGTTGTTGATACTCGTCGTGCTGTAACCGCTCCAACCCGTGAAGTTGCTGTTGGCAATGTTGATTGTCGCTCCATAGTTATACCCAGAGCCTAAATTCAAGGTAGCCCCACTATTGGTCTCATAGCTGGACAGATCTACGCTAGAGAATAAAAAGTCGCTGCTGGTCGCCACTCCGCCACCGGAGGAGGTTACCAAACCACTGATCGCGGAATCTGCGTTCACCGTCAGCACCCCTGCACGATTCTGAAGGCCACCCGTATTGAGGGTTCCTCCCGCCAGTGTCACCGCCGGTCTGTCACTGATCTGGTTGGCTTGGCCAAGAAGTAGGGTGCCCCCGTTGACTGCGATCGTTCCGCTGAAAGATCCGGACAATGTTGCCGTTCCTGCACCGCTCTTGGTCAAGGAACCAGATCCCCCTAGGTTTGCCGCAATTGTGCCCGAATTGGTCAGCGCATAACTGGTGGCTGTCAAGGTTCCATTGGTCAGAGTGCCGCTTCCCATGGTAAAGGCTCCGCTGCTTAGACTTTTATTTCCTAGATCCAAGGTTCCGCCAGTCACCGCCAACGTGCCATTGGTCGCACCCAACGTTCCCGAACCGCCCAAAATAAGCTTCCCGACATTCACTGTCGTCCCGCCCGAATAGGTGTTGTTTCCGGTCAGAGTAAGTGTTCCATCACCCATTTTGGTCAGCGCACCCGATCCCGTGCTGGAGATCACCCCCGCGACCGTGGCGGAATTGTTTCCATAGACATCGATGGTGGAGTTGGCGTTGGTCAGGGTGATGCCGCGGTTGGCATTCACCGTAAAGTTGCCGTTTATTCCTAGGCGGCCGTTGCCGATCGTAATGTTATCTGCGCTGGCACTAACTGGGGAGGCTCCCAAGCTGCCATCTGCATTTGCCGTTAACATACCTCCGTTAATCACTGTCTTGCCGTAGCTGTTGTTGACTCCGGAAAGCACCAGAATGCTTTCCCCATTCTTGCTTAGGGTGTTACCCGTCCCGCTGATCGTACCTGACGCAGTCAGCGTTGTGCCCATGCCAACCGGAGTCACATCGATCGTACCCCCACCTGCAGCTAGGGAGATCGACCGCGAGAGGTTGGTCGATACACCGGTATATCTGAGGGTTCCCGAGGTGCCCCCGCCACCAAGCCCGATGGTAGTAACATTTGTGCCAAGCGCCCCCATGGTGGCTACCTGGACCGTGCCCGCACTGATGTTGAACGTCGAATTGAAACCATTACCAATGTCCCCAAGAACCAGGGTTCCCTCCCCCGTCTTGTTGAACGTTCCGGAAGTGGTGCCCGCGACGTAGGCATTTTGGGTAAAGGTCTTTCCGCTAGCCACGTTGATCGAGCCCCCGTTGGCGCTGGACGTCATGCCAAAGGTGCCAGCTGCAATCGTTAGGTCACCTGTCACCAGCAGCGTCCCTCCATTGAAGTTGATCTTGTCCCCGTAGAAACCGCCCGCCGTGTTCCCCAAGTTGTTGAGGGAGTTCACGCTGAGGGTTCCACCGGCAGCACCGAGATTCAGCTTGAGATAATTTGCGGAGTTGTCTCCCGAAAGAGTTACCATGCCCGTGCCGCTCACATTGAGGTCGGATGCGCCACTTGGGGCCGTAATCGAGCTGGCAATGGTTACATTGTTCGAGCCCGCGATGGTGAGATCACTGTTGTTTCCGCTGTTGGTCATGACCAAGGCGCTGTTCGTGATAAGCAAATCACCCCCGGAGTTGGCGTTAAGGATAAGGTTGCGGGCAAGGGTGATTCCCCCGCTCAGTATCGAGGTGCCACTCGTGTTTCGGGCGGCAATTGTCAGGGTGTTATTACTGGACCCGGACCGCACGTTGATCGCATTACCAAGGTTCACCCCGCTACCCCCGATCGCCAAGATCACGTCGTCCGTACCACTGGTTTCTCCCAGATGGATGGTGTTGGTGAATGTCCCGCCTTGGGCCACATCGAAAAGGGTTGTTCCACCCACCAAATAAAGCTGGCCGTTCATTGAATTTGCTCCGGAGAGGGTCAAGGTTCCCGTTCCTTTCTTAACAAAACTCGCGCCGGTCGAGGAACTGCTCATCACCCCCGAGAAGGTGGTCGTACTATTATTCTGCCCGGCGATCATCTGATTACCATTCAGCGCGATCGTACCCTCCCCGGCGATCGACCCCACCGTCTCGCCGCTGGACAAGTTTAGCATGGCCCCGTTGCTCACGGAAACCGCATTGGTGTCGTTGATCGCAGCACCTCCGCTCAGGTTCAGCGTGCCTGAACTCACTGTAACATTCCCACCAAAGGTGTTGGCCCCCGAAAGGATCACTGTCCCTGCCCCCGCCTTGGTCAGAGCTCCATTGTTGACAATGTTCCCGCTAAATTGGGCTGTACCCCCGCCCGCTGCCGAAACAATGAGGTCGCCCCCAAGATAGATTTCCCGGTTGAAGGTGGCCGTCCCGCTCGTGCTTTCCGTGCCGAGGGTGCGGAGCCCCAGACCGGATGCCGCCGGCGCCACATAAATGGAGTTGCTCATCGTCACCCCGCCGTTGACGTAAAAGGCGGTGTCATTCGTCGTAGACTGGTCCCCGGCATCCAGCCCCAAGTCTAAGGCGCGCACCACGGTGTCGGTGCTCGTGCTATAGGAGCCCGCCGCCAGGGTCACTTTACCGTTGCCGACCTGCATCTGGGCATAGCCACCGCCGGCTCCGCTGTTGCTGATCACCAGTTCCCCGGTGCCGGCCTTGATGATCCGCGCCGCGTTGGTCGTGTTGGTAAAAGTGCCGGCAAAGGTCGTACTCGTGTTGTCCCGGCCCACGATCAGGGTCTT
>RGGS01000224.1 GCA_010024525.1 Verrucomicrobiota bacterium
CCCCGCAATCCGCGCCTCCAGCGATCGTTGACACGACGCTTCCGGAGTTTCAAAAATGCCTTGATATCGAGGCTGTTGGGGATCAACTCGCGTCGAGGAGGGCATTTCTCGAATTTGCGGAGACTTACCCGGATTCCCCGAGTGCGGAGGAAGCCCGGTTCAGGGTCGGCCGGGCGCAGGCGGCATTGTTGCTCTCAGGAAAAATGACGCCCGACAAGCTCACCTACACGGTCAAGGCCGGAGACAATCTCAACCGATTGTGCGGTCGCCTGAAATGCTCCGCGGACCTCCTGCTGCAGATGAATCATCTTGAATCATCAAATTTGCGGGTCGGGAATCGGTTGATTTACACCACGGCAAATTTCTCGGTGCACATAGATCGACCGCTGGCGAAGGTGGTCGTGAGGCGCGCAGGAGAGTTTTTTGGTCAATATCGAATCCTTTCAGTGGAAGGCAACGCGAAGATTGGAATGCCTAAAAAGGGGAATGAAACGATCGCCGTAAAGGTTCTGGACAAGCCGGGGTGGCTGAATGGAGCTCGGCTTGCCTCCAACGATAAGGCTTATTTGGAGTCCGCCAGATGGATTGTTTTTCAACCCGGCGGCCACACACTCTTCGGTGTTTCCAGCGACAACGACCAGCCTCCGGCCAAGCCGTCCTCGGGTTATGGCGTTGATCCGGAGGCCATCCGATTGCTTGCAGCCGTGCTGGGGAAGAACGATAGTGTATCAATCCGTTGAAAATACATGAAACTTTCGCCCCTTGAGTTTGAAAAGCCTCTCGCCGAACTGGAAAAGCGGATCGAGGAGTTGCGCAACCTTTCGGGAAAACAGAAGCTCGGCGCGGAGGGAGACCTCCAATCCCTGCAGAAAAAACTCGAGGAGGCCCGAAGGGAGGTGTACGGCAACCTTACCCCTTGGCAGCGCGTGCAGATCGTGCGACACCCGCAACGCCCCTACCTGCTTGACTATCTTCGCCTGGGAGCCACCGAAGTTGTCGAACTGGGGGGCGACCGGGCCTACGGAGACGACCACGCCCTGATCGGCGGACTGGCCACTCTTGGAAAACATCGGGTCGTCTACCTCGGTCACCAAAAAGGCCGCGACACCAAAGAAAATCTCATGCGGAACTTTGGTTGCGCCCACCCCGAGGGATACCGAAAAGCCCTCCGCCTGATGCGGTTGGCTGATCGCTTCCGGCTTCCCGTGGTCAGTTTCATTGACACGCCCGGAGCCTTCCCCGGAGTCCCCAGTGAAGAGCGGCATATTGCCGAGGCCATTGCCGTCAACATCCGGGAAATGTTCAACCTCCGGGTTCCCGTGGTCGCCATCGTCATCGGCGAAGGCGGGAGCGGCGGCGCCCTCGGCATTGGCGTGGCGGACCGGGTATTGATTCTGGAAAATGCCTACTACTCCGTGATTTCCCCCGAAGGTTGCGCCAGCATTCTTTGGAAAGACCGAGCCTTTGCCCCTCAGGCGGCGGAAGCCCTACGTATCTCCGCCCGGGATCTGAAGGATTTAGGACTGGTGGACGAAGTGATTCCAGAGCCGGAAGGCGGAGCCCACCGAGACTGGGAAACCACGGTACGGGGAGCAGTCGAAAAGATCTCCCAGCAACTTGCTGAACTAGGTCGCTTTTCTGCCGATGCTTTGATGGAAAAGCGCCACGCCCGCTACCGCGCCATGGGCTCCGTTCTGGAATCGAGCCGGTAGTCTTCTAACCCTCTTCGCCAATTTTTCCCAACTCATCCCGGATTCGGGCGGCTTCCTCAAATTGTTCTTTCCCGACCGCGGAATCCAAATCGTCCTGCAACCGCTTCTTGCGGAGTTTCCGCATGGCCTTGGGCACCTTGCCGGCATGCCGGGTTCCCTTTTGGCAATCATTCAAAACATCCTGCAAAAGGGTGGCAAAGACCGAATAACACTCCCCACACCCCAATCGCCCGGTTTTGCGAACATCCTCGGAGGTAAAACCACAGCTGGGACAACGGTTCGAGGCAGCCGGTGTCGGGGAGGGAATCAGAAGGGTCTTGGCAGAGATCTCCTTGATCTCGTTTTCAACTGCCGCCGCCGGATCCTCTTTTCCCTTGCTGGCGGCCAGCTTGGAGACGGAAGCCCAGACATCAAAATCCACGAGATCTTTCTGGGATAGCTGGGGAATGCATTTCTCACACACGTGCACGTCAATGGATTTTCCGCTAACCAGCTTGCTCAGATGGCAGGTCGCCTGGTTGCCTGGACAGAACGTGCACTCCATAAAGATAGAGTAACCGTGACCGACTCATTTCGCAAACCCCGCCCCGCTGATCCTGTCTGGTTGACGGGAAAACTTTGGGGGGAAATTGAAAAAACCCAGACCAACGCATTCCTCGCTGCCTACTCCCCCAGACTGAGGCTGGAGCGTTGGGGCTCCACCCTGCGGGTCTTGGTTTCGCAATCCCAAACGATCTCTGCCGATCTTTCCTTGTTCTCCCCCCCGCCCGATTTTTTATGGAAACCCGAAAGGATCATCTGGCAGGTGGAGGGGGAAAAGAGCGCCCTGCACCTGCTCGGTTCCGGATGGGAGACCGAAGTACGGGAACTCGGCCTCGCTTACGGCATCGACCTCACCCCGGGAACCGCCCCGGGCCTCTTTCCGGATCAGCGGGAAAACCGCATCACTCTGCGCTCCCTTGGCCCAAAATCGGTCCTCAATCTCTTCGCCCACACCTGTGCCTTTGGCGCCCTCGCTGCCTCAGGGGGGGCGGCCACTTTGAATATCGACTCCTCCGCGAGGGCCTTGGCCCGGGGAAGGGAAAACTACGCGCGCAACCAACTGGAGGGATCGGCCCACCGGTTTTGGACGGAGGATGTGCGCAAAGTCCTGCCACGCCTGATCCGGCGTGGGGAAAAATTTGATGTGGTAATTCTGGATCCACCCACTTTTGCCCACGGATCCAAAGGCCAAGCCTTCCGTATCGCCCACGAACTGGAACCCCTCCTCCTCTACTGTCTCACCCTCACTTCCCGGCGGGGGGTGGTCTTTGTGTCGATCAATGACACCCGGACCGGAGAATACCAACTTGTATCCACCATCCGGGATATCCTGGC
>RGGS01000225.1 GCA_010024525.1 Verrucomicrobiota bacterium
AACAGTGGGATCCGTGCCCGTTGTCGTCCATCGGATTGCCGTTCCGCCCGTAGGCGTTGCACCCGTACACATCGTCAACAAAACCGTTCGCATCATCGTCCACCCCGTTCCCTGCGATTTCATTCGGGTTCCGCCACATGTTCGCCGCCAGATCTTGGTGGGTATACCGGATGCCGGTGTCGATCACCGCCACGATCAGGTTCCCAGCCGAAGTCCGCACGTCCCAACCCTCCGGCGCGTCGATATCCATATCCGAAATCTGGTTCAGCCCCCAGAGTGTTCCATTCACGTACTGCGGATCGTTCGGTGCCAACAGGGCCTGCCTGACAAAATCCGGCTCGGCCACCTGGACCATGCTCGACTGCTCATCCAACGCATCCAGGGCCTGCGGGACCGCCTGCAGAGTCGCTGGCCCCAAATGGAGACGAAACAAAGGGGCATCGGGACTCACCCGCTCCATTTGGATATCCGTCCCGCCCAATGCGGCGATCAACATTCCCGGGTCTTCGCCCTCCTTCAAGGTCACAAGCACATGATTGGCCACCATCTCCTCCCTCGAAATCACCTGGCCGCTGGCCTGATCCACCACCTCTTCCGTGCGTAGATAGGGGTATTTAAAATCCGTTTCCAAGATCCGCACCCGCGTCACCTGTCCCGCATCCGGCCCCTCCACTTCGGTCGAACTCACCACTTTCGCGCCGGGAAATCTTTTCTGCTCTTCTTTGGAAATCTCGTTCAGCGGGGTTGCCGCCAAAGGAATCGTGCGGGGAGGAACAGGACTGCCTGCAGCAGAAGAGGCGCTTGGCGCCTGATTTTTTTGGAAATCCCTCGCCACTACCGAAACGGAAGCTTTTGCATGTTCTTTCTTCCCCAGTCCCTCGCTCGTTGCCTGATTTGCCGATTCAGCTTTCCCAAACTTGGACAAAATGGAAGAGGATGGTGAAAGGCCAGAAACATGCAAACCTGCGGCCACCACGACCAATCCGGTAACCGCCACGACCGTTAACTTTGTGTTCAACAATTGCAATTTACGCTGCCATTCTTATCCCTGCAAATCATAAATCTGTTTTTGCTAACCCTTATCTCGCGTCCTCCTCCACCTCCCGCCTCTTCCTACCCCTAGCCCGCAGCCTGTGGCCCATAGCCTCCCTTCATCTTCATCTTCATCTTCATCTTCATCTTCATCTTGATCTTAACCCCCGCTGACCCTAGGTCCGCAAATGTCCCACCCCGTTTGATATGATTCCTTCATGAAAAATAATGAAGATCCAGCAGATGAATTCCCTCGCGATAGCGAAAAGCCAATCCGTCGAGGAACGAGTAACCAGAATGGGCCGGGCAGGTCTGAGGGGGCCAAGAACACCTCTACCCAAGCTCTCGATGCCGTCGAATCCATCTTCAAAACAATGGATTGGTCCTACGAACGCAAATGCAACCCCAACGGGGTCTTTACCGGCTTCAAACTAGATAAAAAGAACAACGCCCACATCGTCATCATGCCCGACGACCAAGGCACCAGCCTGCTCATGGGCTGCTCGTATCATTTCCCCGCACCGAAGGGCCAACTGGGCAAGATCCGCCGCTTCCTCCAAAAGGAGTCGTTTGATATCAACGGCCTCACCATTCAGTTCGACCCCGCCCGCGGAGTCCGACTCAGCACCCGCTGCTGGCTTCCCCAGTTCGATCTCTCTCCCGAAGACCTCGTCGCCCTCATCGAACCCTACTTCCGGGCCATGATGCACACCGTGACTCACCTCTACCCCGAACTCATCAAGTTTCTACGCCACCAGGAACGAATCAAACCCCAGGACGACTTTCACCTCCCCTCTTAATCTTCATCCTTATCTCAAATGAATTTCCATATCCCATATCCCTTATTCTGTTTCATCTTAATCCTAATCTTAATCTAATATGACTTCTCATTCTATCTCTCTTTTCATCTTCATCTTAATCTTCTTCTCGAATCCCGTCGCCCCTTGCTTTGCCGGTGAGGAGGACAACCTCGCCGACTTCACGGCCGGGGCCTATCACGCCCGGGGCACCACATTTCTTTCCAAAGACATCGCCCTTACCCGCAACGGCACGATCTTCCAATCCGGTGACATCTATCGGACACCCCAAGGTACCTACTTCAAAAGCGGCGATACCTATACCGGTACACGCGGAACGACGTTTAATTCAGGCGACGCCTTCGTCGGTAACCGCTCAACTACCTTCAAGTCCGGCGACGTCTACCTCGGCAGCCAGGGCACCACCTTCCGTTCCGGAGACGTCCTTCTCAACAGTTCCCACAATCGATCCTCCGAACGGTCCGACTCGTATGCCCGACAGGAAGCAGAAAACAACGCTTGGGAAGCACGCCAATGGAAAGACGTTGAAACCGTGGCCGGCGCTTTTGTCGCCAGCGGACCTTACTATAAAGCCGGCCAACGCTGCGTGAACACCGACAAGGGCCTGGTCTACTCCACCGGAAACGGATGCGTCGTCGCCCCGGACGGCTTTTACTATCGTTCCGGCAATCTCTGGGTCGGACCCAACGGCAAACTCGCCGCTCAAAGCGGCTCAGGCAACAACCGGTACCTTTGGGGCAACGATGGGGACTCCGCCATTTCCTCTGGTCGCGGCTACTTCACCGAACGCGGTTACTCCTGGCCCGCCTATACCGAACCCGTCACCCGCCCCGTCAGTGCCACCATGCGAAAACCTTAATCTTCATAAGCTCGCTATATCCCGCTCCATCTTAATCTTAATCTTCATCTAATCCCCCATGTCCCTTGGCGCCACCATCGTCATAGTTTTGTATAAGACCTTCTGCTACATCGTCGGCTTCTTTGCCGGTATCGCTTTGGCTATCTGGTTTAAATCACGCCTCTAATCCTCGTCCTTCCTCCTCCCCTTAGCCTCACTACATCTTCATCTTAATCCTAATCTTCATCCTTCCACCTCCCGCCTTTCACTTTCCACCTTCCTTTAGCCCATAGTCTCTAGCCTCCAGCCTCACTTCATCTTCATCTTAATCTTCATCTGGCCCCATCTTCCCACGTCCGCTTCGCCCTCTC
>RGGS01000226.1 GCA_010024525.1 Verrucomicrobiota bacterium
TTCCATTTTTGGTATTTCTTTTGCCATTTTATGAAAAGTAGTATCGTGACCTCATGGCGCATCGCAGGACTTCTGCTCCCCTTCGATCCTTCACCCTGGTGGAGTTGCTGGTGGTCATCGCGATTCTTGGCCTCGTGGCGGGTTTGGCTATCCCAGCCATCGGCAAGGCGCGCGAAACCGCCCAGCGAGGCGCATGCGCCAGTAACCTAAAAACCTTGGCTGCCGCGGTTCTGACCACGGCAGCGGAAAACAACGGATGTTTTCCTGGCCTCACGAACAACGGTCCAGACAATGGCTCACTGACATGGTTTAGCTATGCCCTTGGTATCACGAAAGATACTGATATTAACAAGGCAGGAAAGACTCCGGCCTGTTTGGTCTGTCCTGCTTCCAAACAACCTCCCCGTCCGGGAATTACACCGGTACAGTCCGTCTCGTATGGGATTAACACTCGACTGATTACTCCAGTTAACGATGATCCAGGAATTCGCAGGCGGATGGCCGCCGTCCCCAAGCCCTCACAAATCATCTTGCTGGGCGACGGGGCATCGTATGACGAAGATGGAAATAATGCTTACCAACTGAACAATGTCCAGGGGGCCGCAGGCGGCATGGGAACCAATTCCATGCGCCACAAAACCGGCGCCAACATCGCCTGGTGCGACGGACATGTTTCCTACGAGGGAACGGACTCCCTGAAAAATCTATGGGCTCAAGAAAACAATACCAATTGGGTGCCATGAGAGCTGATCCATCGACCAAACCTCGATCCTCCGGTCCCGCTTGAAATTATTTTTTCTACCATCCACGTTTTTCACTCTTCTCCTGCTGGCCCCCCATATCTCTGAAGCGGTCGCAGCAGAAAAGAACTTGGATGCCGCCAAACTCCTCGCGCTCACTCAGGCCCCTCCCTCCGGACCCCGCCTCACCCTTCCTCCGGGCACCTATCGTTTATGCGACCAACCCGGCAAGGGACTTCTCTTCCGTGGCTGGGAAAATAAGGAAATCGTTGCGGAAGGCGTCACCTTGATCCTCAAGCCGGGCCAAGGGGTCACCCTGAAAGATTGCCGCCAGGTGCGCCTGCGTGGCCTGACCGTGGATTACGATCCGCTCCCCTTCACGCAAGGGACCATCCGCCAGATCGACCCGGCGGCGAAACAAATCCTCGTCCAGCTCGACCCGGGCTTCCCCCAACCTGACACCCTGCCCAGCCGCGATACCCTTCTCTACTTTGTCTTTGACCCCGCCACCCTCGTTCCCCGACCCCTGCTCTGGGAGGGATTTGCCGAGTTTGGTGCCGCTCCCGACGGGCTCTGGCGCTTCGGCCGTCCCACCGGCGCCAATTTTTTCGGGGAGCTGGGCCGACCCGTGGCCCCCCAGGAGGGTGACCTGATCGCCCTGGTGAACCGCGGGGGCCCCGCGGTCACGCTGGAAAACTGCGCCGCCATCCACCTCGAAGGCGTGACCATCCACGCCGCTCCCAGCTACGCCTTTTTCGAGGAACGGGGGGAGGGCGGTCACCGCTACACCCGCTGCCGCATCGTCCGCCCTCCCGACACCCGCCGCCTTCTCACCACTGGGGCGGACGGCCTTCACTCCTACCTGGTGGAGCGCGGTCCGCTCATCGAGGATTGCGAATTCAACGACACCGCCGACGACACCATCGCCGTGCACGGCTTCTTTAGCTTGGTCACCGGTCGGTCCGGCCCCGCCACCCTGCAGGTCGTCTCCCCCTTCGGCCCGGATTTTCAACCGGGCGACTTACTCCGCTTTTACGTCATGCCGCACGGTCGTCCGGCCGGAGAAGCCAAGGTCCGCTCGGTCCGCGAGGCCGGGGCGGCCGAGGTGAAGATTCCCCCGGCCCAGCGGCTGGAGACCTGGGCCAAAGAGGGCCTCCGCACGCGCAAAAAAAATCCCGACATGCAGGTACGGGTCGTGGAGTTGGATGCACCCGTCGCGTTTCCCGAGGAAACCATGGTGTTGGCCTCCGCCTGGCGATTGGCGGGGAACGGGGCCGTGGTGAAAAACACCGTGATCCGCCGGAGCCACAAACGCGGCATCCTCATCAAGGCGGACGACTTCACCGTGGAGGGCAACACGCTGGAAGATGTGGCCGGTCCCTCCATTCTCATTGAACCGGAACTCTTTTGGCTCGAGGGCCCCCTGCCCCGGGGGGCCACGATCCGCAGTAACACCATCACCCGCTCCTCCTGGCGGTCTTTCAACGAGGAAAGCGCCAAGTTCGGCCTCGGCGGCGCCATCGACATCGGCACGCTCTTTGCCAGCCGCCAGGTGGGGCTGCCCCAGATGGACCCCTACCCGCTCATGGAAAATTTCAAGATCGAGGACAACACCATCCGGGACAGCGGCGCCTATGCCCTCGCCTTGGGCAACGTGCGGGGCGCCCGCGTCACGGGCAACACCATCGACGGGGCGTTTCGCCGCCCGGGTGCGGCCGGTAGCCGCGGTCTGAGCCTGGCCTTCGACGCCAAAAAGCACGACCAAACCCCGGCCGAGAACCCCGCCGCCTCGCCGGCCGCGATCATTGTCTACGGCAGCGAGGACGTGGAGTTATCCGGCAACAAAATCACGACCGGGGACGGATACCTGGATATCCTCATCGGCCCCTGGACACGGGATATCCGGGGGGCCGACGCCCCCAAAAGCCCCTAAGGTTTTGCTCGAGCCGGGGCCCCCCTCGTTTTCCTAGGGGGGTTGAAAAAAATTCCACCTTCGGTATCTTTACTTGTGCCCCAGTTCCATACCTTCATCCACGAAAGAGGGCGTTCGGAAGCTTCTTGGATCGCCACGTTCTTCCTCTCCTTTTTGCTGATCCAGGGCCCGGGTCCACTACCTGGTGCCTGGGCTGCCGAGCCCGGCACGAAACCCAACATTGTTTTTTTTCTGGTCGATGACATGGGCTGGATGGACTCCCAGCCCTACGGCTCCCAGTATTACGAAACGCCGAATATGCAGCGTCTGGCGGACCAAGGGATGCGCTTCACCCGGGCCTACTCCCAACCCAACTGTTCCCCCACGCGGGCTTCCATCCTCAGCGG
>RGGS01000227.1 GCA_010024525.1 Verrucomicrobiota bacterium
CCATCACTGTGGCCCCGGCTTCATGGCCCAAAAGATGGGGTAAATACTTGTCCGGGCCTTTTACCCCGTCGATTTCCCCGATCTGGGAACCACAAACGCGCGTCGCGTGGATTTCCACCAAAACCTGACCTCTCTTGACCGCGGGAACCTCCACTTCATCGATCACCAACGGTTTCTTTTGTTCCACCAAAATGGCTGCGACGGTTTTCATTCGAAGTAGATAAAGCTGTGATCCCCGGTGTAACCGGTCTGCCGAAACCACCAATCCCATTCGTCCGGCGCAAAAAACGCCCGACAGGTTAACTGCCAGTAGAGCAGGTTGGCTTTTTCCGATTCATTGCGCCAGCTCTCCACACAAAGGTAGCGGTGCTTTTTCCCCACTCTCATCATTTCCCGTAGGGCCCGATCGAGATCGTAGCACGGCAGGTTGTGAAGGGTGTTAATCGAAAAAACCAAATCAAACTCCCCGTCCCGGAAGGGCAGCTGGGATGCCTTTCCCTCCCGCATTCTGTCACGCACCTCGGGCTTTCCGTTCTCCATTGCATACCGGCTAATTTCCAGTCCGGTCACCTCGATGCCGGGAACCGCCTGGGTCAGGTCATAAAGCAAAAACCCCTTGCCGCAGCCGATGTCCAAAACCCTGTCCCCGGCTTTCAGGCCGTAATGTTTGGCCATGAGCTCGGCCACCTGGCGCCACCGCCCGTCATACTTCATTCCCCCGTAACCGGTGCGCCGATCCCCATCCCAATACTCCACACCCCATTTCAGGGCTAACTCGGCCGCTTTCGCCTTCGGATATTCAGGATCGTTGACCCGGGCCAGATAGTCCCGCCGAGTCGCCTTGTGAAGAGGGGCGATAAAATCGATATAGGCCATGTCGTTAGGAAAGATTTTTCGCGATGCCATCCGCAATCCGCTGCGCCGTCAGTCCGGCCCACGCCCTGGCTGAGGCCTGATGGGTCGTCTCATGAAGGAACTGATCCGGCGTTCCAAATGTCAGGAGCTTGGCTTTGCTAGGATTCGCCGCCTTCCATTCCGCAACCGCCGTGCCCAGCCCTCCCAGCACGGAATGCTCTTCCAGGGTGAGCACCACCTTGGAGGATTCGAACACCTCCTTGAGGAGAGCCGTGTCCAGGGGCTTTAGGCTGCCCATGCTGGCCACGGCACAGTCGATCCCCTGTGCCTTCAAAAGATCAGAAGCCTCCAAAGCCAGAGGTAACGTGTTGCCCAAGGATAAAATCCAGGCCCTCGTCCCCTCGCGAACCCGGAGACCCTTCCCGATTTTGAAATCAGGTTCCTTGGCATGAATCACCGGTTCCCCCTTTTTTCCGATCCGCAGGTAAACCGGTCCCGGATAGTCAAAGGCCGCGCGCAAAGCCGGCCGGAGTTCCATGGCGTCTCCCGGTGCCAGCACCGCCAACCCGGGAATCAGGCGGAGCATTCCCATGTCCTCCACCGAATGGTGCGTTGACCCCAGCGAGGCATAAGAAAGTCCCGCCCCTGTCCCGACGAGAATTACCCTCTGGTGGTGATACCCAAGATCGAGACGGATCTGTTCCACCACCCGGTAGGTCAGAAAGGAAGCAATTGTGTAGCAGACCGGGCGGAGACCGCAGGCGGCCATCCCGGCCGCCACCCCCACCATGTTGGCCTCAGCCACTCCGCAGTTAAAGAATCTAGCTGGCGCAATCTCCTTAAAGCGCTCAAAAAGCCGGTTGCCGATATCGCCTGAAAGCAGCACCACGTCCTGCCGCTCCTGGGCGAGACGGGTGATTTCCTCGGCAAACGCGTTTCTCAAACGTCGAGCAGCTCCTTCTCCGCCTTCTTCACTTCATCCTCATTTGGAATTCGGTAATGCCAGTTGTTGTCATCCTCCATGAACGAGACACCGCGACCCTTGATCGTGTGAGCCACGATCGCCAATGGCTTCTGGCGGCCGGTTGCCGCGGCCAATTTCAGGACGTCGCAAATTTCCGGAAAGCTGTGGCCGTTGATTTCCCTGGCCTCCCAACCAAAAGAATCCCACTTGTCACGCAGGGGAGCCAGCGCCATGACCTCCTCACTGCGTCCCGTCGCCTGCCATTTGTTGTAATCAACAAACACCGTGAGGGATTCCAGCTTCTGAGCTGCGGCAAACATGGCCGCCTCCCACACGCTCCCTTCGTTGCACTCCCCGTCACTAAGGAGAACCACCGTGCGGTAGTTTCGCTTTTGAATTCGCGCCGCCAATGTCATGCCAATACCGGCAGAAAGGCCGTGACCAAGGGAGCCGGTCGCCCACTCTACGCCGGGAGCGCACCCCGGGGACGGCTGTTCCGCCAGGGCTGCCCGGTCTTTTCCGTAGTCCATGAGCAGCGTTTCCGGGAAAAACCCTTTTCTCGAAAGCACGGCATAAAGAGCCGGGGCGGCATGACCTTTGCTGAGAATCAAACGATCCCGGTCGGGCGAGTTGGCTTGTGCAGGACCAATCCGCAAGAATTCCCAGTACAGTCCCACCAGGAGATCCACGCACGAAAGGGAGGATCCCAGATGCGGAGTTTTTGCGCGGTGGGACATCCCGATCACCTGGCAGCGGATTTCCGCGGACAGTTTCTCGAGGTTGACCCGGGAAGAATTCAATTCGTGTCGCGATTCAGCAAAGCCATGCCGCTTTTGAGCAAAACCGGCTTGGAAATAGGTTCCCGATTCCCGACGATCTTGACCGCCTGGGCCCCGGCCAACTGACCAAGGAAGGTCGTCAGATCCACCGGTAGCCCCTTCGCCGCCGCCAGGGAAACCACAGAGAAGAACGCGTCCCCTGCCCCCACCGTATCCAGAACATCGTCACCCAAAGGCGGACAGGCTGCCGTGGCTCCTTGAGAATCAACGCCCAAGGTTTTTACCGCTCCACGGGTCAACCAGCCCGCCTGGGCCTTCAGCTGGCCCCGCAGCTTTTCCAGTTCCTTGCCGAAATCCACATGGCGGTGCCCGCAGGAAAGCAGCAGCTCCTGCTCATCGATTGTGAAAATATCCGCCCGGCGATATTGGCGGGTGATGAT
>RGGS01000228.1 GCA_010024525.1 Verrucomicrobiota bacterium
CTGGCTCCGGAAGATGTTTCCGGATCGCCCTCCCTCCAGCCTGGTGGATCTGGGCTCGGGAGATGGCCACCTGCTTGCCCATGTGCTTCCGCTCGCTTTTCCCTCGGGAGGCGGGGGGGCTCGCCTTTTTTTTGTCGACCCCCAACCCTCAATTCCTGAATCCAGCCTGGATCTTCTGCGAAGGCAGAATTGGCTTCCCACCGTCGTTGCTTCCGGAGCCTTGGAGTGGATCCGAGAAGCCCCTCCGACGGAACTGATTCTCTCCAACCTTTTCCTCCACCATTTGGAAGACGAGAAGATTGAATATCTATTTCGTCTTCTGGCAAGGATCACCCCCATGTTCGCAGCCTCCGAACCATCCCGAAATCCCTGGAGCCGGATGGGATGCCGGCTTCTTCCTTTGTTTCGTTGCCATCCGGTTACCCTCCATGATGCCCGGGTCAGCGTGGAGGCAGGCTTTTACGGAACTGAGCTATCTGCCCTCTGGCCCAAACCAATCCGTTGGCAGACCATCGAGTTTCGCCGTGGTCTTTTTAACCATTTTTTTTCGGCGGAAAAACAACCGTGAAATCCATCACCATTGTCGGAGGGGGGCTGGCCGGACTCACCCTTGGCCTCCTCCTTCGCCGAGGAAAAGTGCCGGTGAAACTTTACGAGGCCGGCGGCTATCCCCGACATCGGGTCTGCGGGGAATACCTCAGCGGTCGCGCCCTCTCGGTCATCGATTCCCTTGGCATGAGAAATCAACTGAGAAATTCGGGCGCCGTGGAATCGCAGGATGTGGTCGTGGCACGCGGGGCTTCAGCACTTTCCCGACACTCGCTTCCTCAACCCGCACTTTGTATCTCACGATACTCTTTCGATCGGTTGATCGCCGAGGAACTATCCCGGGCCGGCGGGATCATCGAGACCCGTACCCGCGCTCCCGCCGAGGCCGCGGAGGGGATCGTCCTGGCCACGGGTCGCCAACCTTTCACCAAAAAAGCGGGTTGGCGCTGGTTTGGCCTCAAAGCACATGCCCTTGGCGTCAAGCTGGATGCCGGGCTGGAAATGCACCTTTCGCCTCAGGGGTATGTCGGCCTTTGTCGGGTCGAGAACCAACTGGTGAATGTTTGCGGGCTATTTCGATCCCGCAACCCTGTTCCCGATCTTGCGACTTCATGGAAAAAATGGCTCTGCGGGGAGCCAACCTCCCTTTTGCATCAGAAACTCCGCCAGGCGGAATGGGATGAATCCTCTTTCACCTCCATTGCCGCCCTTTCCCTTACTCCCCGGAAGTCTGCCGACCAGATAGGCCTCCGCGTGGGGGATGCCCTCACCATGATTCCTCCGGTAACCGGCAACGGCATGTCCATGGCCATTGAGGGCGCCTCTTTGGCTGCCGGCCCGATTTTGGAATGGTCCTTGGGGCAAATGGATTGGGCCATGGCCACGGAAAAAGTGGGCCGTTTGCTGGACCAGACCTTTGCCTCGCGCCTTCGCCATGCCTGCTGGTTGCAACACGCCATGCTCGAGCCCTTCACCCAGTCTGTGGCTTGGACTCTGTGCCAAATGTTCCCCGGATTTCCCTCCCTGCTTTTTCGTCTGACCCGCTAAGACTGCGCCGTAGAGGACTTGAACCTCTAACCTTCTGATCCGAAGTCAGATGCTCTATCCAATTGAGCTAACAGCGCCTGACATCATCCATTCTGCGCCATTTTTCTTCCCGCCGCCAGATCCAGCTTGCCGCTGGCCAAAATCGGCACCGCCTTCACCTGGATGAACTTTTTCGGAATCCAAAGATTCGGCACCCCCGCATCCCTCAAGGCCTTTTCCGCCTCCATCGGATTGATTGGGCAGGAATGCAGAACAACCAGCGATTCACCCTTCTTGGAATCCTCCACCGAAGTCACCATCAGTTCCTGCAAGCCCTCATGGAATACCCCTTGTCTCTTGAGCCATCCCAGCAGGTGCTCCTCCACGAGGCCGTGGGGAACCATCTCCCCGCCCACCTTGGAAAATCGCGCTCGCCTCCCCTCAATCGTCAAAAAACCGTCCGCGTCGACCCTTCCAAAATCGGCTGAGTGATACCATCCATCCCGCAAAACCTTTTCGGTCAGATCCGGTCTTTCCAAATATCCCGGGAAAATATTCGGACCACGGAACTCAAGAATCCCCGGCTCTCCTTGCCGTAAAACCTTTCCGGTCTCCTCCTCCACTGTCCGAATCTCCACCCCCCTGACCGGTCGACCTACCGTTCCCACTTTTTCCGCCCCGGGACGATTCACCGCGATCACCGGCGATCCCTCCGTCATTCCATATCCCTCATACACTTTGACTCCGATTTTCTGTTCAAATTCCCGCCGCAGGGATTCCGGAAGTTTTTCCGCCCCGGTTACCACCATGCGCAGTTTTCCCAACTTCTCCACGCCCGCCCTCCTCATCAACGTCCGAAGAAACGTCGGCGTCGTGACCACCAGATCCGCCGCATGCTTCGCGATCACTTCTCCCAGAGCCTGGGGATCCAAGGGGCTTGGATAGGTCACCACCCTGGGTCCGCCCGTCAAGGGCCACCACAAAGTGACCGTGAATCCGAAACTGTGAAACAACGGCAGACATCCCAAAACCGATCCCAGCTTCAAATCCCCCAGTACCCCCTCAATCTGGGCAAGATTGCTTAGAAGATTCCGGTGGGTCAGCACCACCCCTTTGGGCTCTCCCGTGCTTCCGCTGGTAAAAAGCAGGCCAGCCTCGCGGTCCCCTCCCTGCTCGGAAACTCCGGCCAACTTCGCCAAAAGCCCGGCTGGCAAAACCAACGCCAAGATCGACCAAGCCAGCACCTCCGGCTTTCCCTCTTTCAGCATGTGTCCCAAATCCAGCTTCCTGGCTGCCGCCGGAAACTGCTCTCCCAGTCTTTCTTCCATCGCACGGGCCGTGATGACGGTTTTCAATCCCGACTGACGGATCGCCGAATCCGAGGCTGCGCGGCCGGAGGTGAAATTGAGATTCACGGGCGTTTTTCCGGCCAAGACACATGCCAGATTTGCGATGG
>RGGS01000229.1 GCA_010024525.1 Verrucomicrobiota bacterium
AGCCTTCCTCCCCAAAAATTCAAATTTGATTTCCAATGAAAACTAGCAACTACGGCACCGGGTAAGCCAAGTGGTTAAGCAAGGCAGCCGCGAGTTTGTTTGCCTGCGCTTCATAAACCACCACCCAATATTCGCCAGGTTCTTCAGGAGACTGGGCCAGAATCGATTCCCCACCCTGCTTCACCTCAACAAAATTTTTGCCCCCCAACTCGATCTTCTCCGCCCGACCGGGTTGGAGAGTCACCGTTTTCCCATTAATTTCCAAGCTCGAGGAGGCCATGGTTCCCACAAGGATGATGTGCCAGTTTTTGCCTTTGACCGGTCCCCGCAAGGGTTCGGGCTGGAACAATCCGATCTTTCTTTTCCCCTTGTCCGGCCCCTCCTTGACCTCCGCCCCCGGATAAAAAACCATCGCACAGTTGGCCTTAGGGGCGAGTTCTCCATCCATCCGTGAAGTCACGAATCCTTCGCACCGGGCTTCGACCACCTTCTTGCCGGAGGGAAACACCACTGCTCCGGTGCTTTGCCCCGGGGTGAACCCAGGGGGCCAGATCGCCTCAGGCCCCAACTTCACGAACAGGTTGCCGGGGCCGGGCAGAGTGTTGACCACCACCAGCGTGCTAGAGGAAATCTCCCCGGGTGCCTGCGACTGGCCTGCCGTGGGACAAAGAAACAGGGCTCCGGTAATCCAGGCAAGGATGACTCCTGAAAGCCAAGGCTGCGGGGGGAAGTCTGTTCTCATGGTTAGTAGGCAGCCCGCAAGGTGATCAGCGGACCAACGTCGGGAGCGGGGTTGTCATTGGGACGCAAATATACCTGATAATACTTCCGGGCCGGTGTGCCCCGGGGCAGGTACTCCCCTGCGCTGTTGGTGTTGGTGCTTAGCATCTGGGCTACTACATAGATCCGAAAATGACGACCAAAAGTTTTGGAAAGACCGTAGATGCGGGAAAACCACTCCTCAGCGGCGGCGTCGTTCCAAGCCGTCACCAGGGCGCTGCCCGTCCCGAAATTGGTGGTGCCAAATACCGCACCGGCTGGCCAGCTGTTCGTGTTGGGCCAGCCTGGATCCGTGCCGATAAAGGCCAGTTGGCTGGGGGAATAGAAGGGGTATTTGGCCCGGAAATTCGTCACCCCAGTGACAAAAGCGTCCACAGCTTGAGTCGGCACGGAGAAGGAGGCAGGCACCTGATTGGGATCATTGGTCAATACCACCCCGGCGGCTAACGCGCGGAGCACAGCTGGGGGGGCGGTGTTGATATTGATTTTTCCGCCCTCGTCTATCCGGCTGTCCTGCGCCACGGTAAAAAGATCCAGCAAGGCGGCTGCGCTCTGCTGCATGTTTGGCTGCGCCGGATTGGTCCCGCCCACCGGGTTGGTCCAGGCAAACCGCGGATGCTCCGCCCTTCCGATCCGCAGGGTATTCCCTCCGCCGTATGCATTAGTTGCGACCCCGTTTGTACTCAGATGCACAAATTTGCCTTCCCTGGAAGCGCCCAAAGAAGGATCCGCCCACTGCATAGGGTCGAAGATTGCGCCTAGCTCAACCACGTTTGAAAAAAAGCCGGCATTGGAAATCCTTCCCGGAGGAATATTGGAAGTTACTACTGGGGCCACGGCGGTGGGAAGAGTGGCATCACTCCCGGCGGGGTTCCCTGGAAGGGAGTCGTGTCCTCCATCAGGCCAAGTCGAAGGCCTTACCTCATACCATGGTTGATTGGTGGTTGTCAATCCAGTCCTTCTATTCCTTCCTCCGAAACTCGAGTTTTTATCGTAGTCATTGGGTTCTAAATTTCCGGAGAGGTAAATTGCCGCACGAGGGTCACCCGCTGCATTTCTGGTTACGGTGCCGTTAGTTGCATTGCGAAAAACAAAAGAAGGCAGATGAGCACGGTTCTCGGGCTGATTAAGGACAAGGCCTGATGAATTCGTATTGGTGCTATACAATCGATAAACTCCCCCAAGAACGGCGTCCATGTAACGACCATTCCAAGCAGTCCAATATCTTGACGTATTTGTTTCAGTGAGCGGAAGGAAATTAACCACGTTTGTTATTGGGATAAAAAAGATGTTTGTTACGGGCGAACAGGCGAAAACCCTAAAACCATTAGGGGGTATAACTACGTTGTTGAATGTATTGGTGGTCAGATTGTTAAAGTTTGTATTTGCAGAACCTAATCTTATCTCCTGGTTATGAAGGGCGAGGAAGGTTAGAGACCCTGAAGCATTTGTCTTATCCGAAGGATTCCAAATTTCAAAAAAGTCTGTTGTCACAACAACTATTTGTCTTCCGTTATTGGTAATATTATTGGAGATCATCAAATGAATTTTTTGGAGAGACCTAAACATTTGGAACGAATGATAAAGATTTCGGAGCGTTTATCGGCTCTTTTTGAGTTTGTGCGAATGGACTTTTATATCGATCATATGGATGAGATCTATTTGAGTGAATATACTTTCTCTCCGATGGGTGGAATACAAGTATTATCGGATGAATTGGAGAAGAGTTTAGGAGCACTTTGGATCTAATTTCAGATGACTCTTCTTTTGACAGATCAAATAGAGAAGCGACCATTCAATAAAGTACATATTCTCTTTTTCATCATACGAGACACCTAACTCTTTTTGAATGATTTGATATAACTCTTTTTCAGAGTGAATCTTTTTCATATAAAAGAGATGGACGAAGAAGTCAATCATTTCAAATCGATTTCGAAACCACCATTTATAACTCTTTACTTTGGGAAGCACCGTAAACCCACACTCTTCTAAAATGGAAATTTCAGAAAGATCTAAAAAGTATCCACAATGCCCGTTTGGATTATAACGATGCACGACTTCATTTAACCAACATGCCTCTTTACTCTCTTTCTGAACGTCAGAAATAAGAAAGAGTCCTTTACTCTTCAATACTCGATATGACTCTTGATATAACTTTTTACGTTCTTCTTTATCAGCTTCTAGTTTATTGCCAGCAGCATCAATGCGTGGAGGATATCTAGTATCATAAATTTTAAGTTTGAAATCCT
>RGGS01000230.1 GCA_010024525.1 Verrucomicrobiota bacterium
TCAACCGGCAAGGGATTCCGCGGACGTTGGCGGCCATAGGCTGGGCTTCGCCCTCCTCCGCGGGACTGTGGTTTTCCGGTTCGTCCGTCGCGGTTTCACGGCTGAGGAGCAGAACCAAATCCGCGTCCTGCTCAATGGAGCCGGATTCCCGAAGATGGTGTAAGGCGGGCTCGGAGTTTGTTTCCTCCGGTTTTCGGTTGAGCTGGGCGAGCACGACCACCGGGATATTGAGTTCCATGGCAAGGGCCTTGAGACCACGGGAGATTTCGGAGACCTCCACCTGACGGTTTTCCTTCGCACGATCGGTGCCGGAGGTCAGTAACTGGAGGTAATCGACGATCAGGATCTCGATGTTGTGCTGTTTTTTCAGGCGCCGGGCACGAGCGCGCAGCTGACCGATGGTCAGCAGGCTGGATTCATCCAGCAGCAGCGGGAGATCACTGATTTCCGCGGCGACCCCGCGGAGCGCCGTGATCTGACTTTCGCTCAGTTGGCCTCGCCGGATTTGTTCCGAATCAAGCCCGGCGTGGGAGGAGAGAAGACGGAACATGAGTTGTTGGGCGGACATTTCCAGCGTGAAGAAGGCGACGGGGTAGCCAGGGCGGACAAACTCGTCCCGTTCAGAGTCGTAGCGCTGCCGAAGAATGTGGCGGGCCATACTGAGGGCGAGGGCGGTTTTGCCCACGCCGGGACGGGCGGCGATGACAATCATCTCCCCTCCCTTGAAGCCGGTGGTCAACTGGTCGAGTTCGTCAAAGCCGGAGGGGATTCCACCATAGCGACCCTTGCCTTTGACAAGACGCTCGATCATCTCGATGGTCTTCGGGGTAACTTCGGAGGCACGGACGATGCCTTGGGTTTCCCGGCGCCCACGGATTTCAAGAATATCACGTTCCGCCTCGTCGAGGATGGTTTGGACCTCGTGAGGGCGTTCATGGGCCCCGACAACAATCTGGGCGCAGGCCTGTTGCAGTTCCCTCAGGAGGCTTTTATCGCGCACCTGGGTGATGTGCGTGGGGGCGGTGAAGACACTAATGACCCCGGCAGCGAGGTCGCCGATGAGGGCCGGTCCTCCGGCGGCATCGGCCAGTTTGCGATCGGTGAGCCAGGCCAGCAGAGTGGAGGGATCGATGGCTTGGCTGCTTTCGCGCATCTGGATGATGCCGCGGAAAATGACTTGATGGGCCGGATGGAAAAAGTCCTCCTCCCGCAGTCCCTTTTCCCGGGTGAGATCGACCACGTGTTCCGGGTCGGCCAGCATGGCCCCAAGCAGAGAGCGCTCGGCTTCGATGCTGTGGTGGGCCGGCAGGCCCTCGATGGTGATCGGCGCAGGTGCGCTGCGACGTCCTTGTCCACGAGGATGGGCTTCTGCAATCACAGGTGGGAATTGTCCGTGATGAAGCGCAGGCCTCAATCATCAGTTACAAGTTGTTGGAGAGTCCTTAGGGAAAAAGAGGGATAAAAAAGAATAACTCGATCATTCCGGGCGTGCCTTGGTAGCGGGGTGGGGCAAGGTGGGAACCGATGCGGCTGATTTTGGCATCCACCTCGCCCCGTCGGGCAGACCTTTTGCGGGAATCGGGCATCGCTTTTCAGGTGATCCGGCCGGAAGTGGAGGAGTGGACGGCCGAGGATTTTCCCGAGGTGGCCCCCGGGGAACTGGCGCGGGCCAACGCCAGGCGCAAAGCCAAGGCGGTGGTGGAGAAAAACCCGGGTAAACCGGTGCTGGCGGCGGATACCCTGGTGGTTTGTGAGGGAAAAATCATGGGCAAGCCGGCAGACGAGGAGATGGCCAAACAGATGCTGGGATGGCTGGGCGGACGGATCCACGAAGTCATCACCGCCGCGGTCCTGATGATGCCGGGGGGCAAGAAATGCCGCGAGGCGGTGGTGAGGACAAGGGTGAAGTTCCGGCCTTTGGCGGAGAGGGAGGTGTCGGATTATGTGCGGGAGGTGGATGTGTTGGACAAGGCGGGAGCCTATGCCCTGCAAGATGGAGGAGATCGTTTGGTGGAGCGGGTGGAAGGATCGCGGACGAACGTGATCGGTTTGCCGATGGAGACGGTTTTACCCTGGTGTGAGGACTTGCTGGAGAAGGATGGGATTTAGAGATTCTTTTCCACCGCCTCGCGAACTTCCGAGGGCTTAAAAGGACCACGGAAGCGATTCAGAATCTTTCCTTCCGGGTTGAAGAGAATGGTGTAGGGAATGGTTTCTATCGGGTTCAGTTGATCGAGGGTTTGGTCGCCGGGACGAACAAGGGGGTAGTGGATTCCATGCCGTTCGGCAAAGACAAGTAGGCCTGCCGGCGGGGCATCATCGAGGCACACTCCGAGGGTGATGAGTCCCTTGGGAGAGAATGTTTCATTCAGATCAACCAATTCGGGCAGTTCTTTGGCCGAAGCAGGGCTCCAGGCGGCCCACAAATTCAGGAGGACGAGCTTCCCCTTCAGATTTTGTGTTTCAAAACTTTGACCGGTGGCCAGATCCGTGAAGGTCATGGCGGGGGGTAGCCGGACCGGTTTCAGGGAGGGACTGCAGGATACGAGAAGGGTGCAGAGGGCGGCGAAAAGAATTCGGGGCGCGAATGCGGACAGGCAGGATCGAAAAGGCACCGGAAAGTTTATGGGGTGCGGGGCGGCTTCTCAACGCACATCTTTGGCACCGGCTAGGCCAAGGCTTGCCCGCCGATGCGCTTGGCCAGGGCTTGCATAGAAGCTGCATGCCTGTCGGGCAGGGCGGCTTTGAGGGATTGCGGATATTGCACAAAATTGCGCGCCACAGACCGCGCATAAGTGGGGTCGTAATGGCTGAGAAGCAAGTCTCTCACCACCTCTTCCACTTGGCCGTCGAGTAATTGCTGCTGCCAGGCATGGACCACAGACTTGCCTTTTAATTCGGTCAACAGCGATAAACGCTCGCTGAACAAGCCCAGATCATCAGCAAAAAAAGCATAGTCGTCCAACAACAACTTCACACGTTCATCGTCACTCAATTGCAAGTCTATGCACGGGCTTTGGCGCATCACA